>JAIBAQ010000353.1 GCA_019695095.1 Candidatus Hydrogenedentota bacterium | reverse complement strand
GCAAGATCCTGGCCCACCTCAGGACTTGGCTTGCCTGGATCGTCACTGCCCTGTGGGCGGCCGAAACTGACCTGCAGCGCCGCCATCACACCATCGTCGCAGCCCGAGCACTTTGTTCAGGGTGAACGAATTAGGCTGTCAGGTACGAAGACCGGGTACAGATTTGCGTTGATCCGCCGCATAACCGTGACATATCGGTCATAAGCATCAACGCTCTCCGAGGGCGCAAGTAGCAGATTTTCGATATTGCCCTCATACTTTCGAAAAACCTCCAGCAAACGCTGCAGACCCACCGCGCTAACACCAGGGTGCCGGACAAGAATGTCCTGCGGGATACTAATTAGGGCCGAGATGCTCTCGAGGCTTTTGTCGAGCTTACGGAGCGTATCTGCAGAGTGCCGCTTGGCAAATGCGGCATCGGAAAGCGTACCAAGGCGAAGGTAGGTATTAAGCAGGTAGGCGCCGACCTGTTCGTACTCCTCGCCTTGTGTCAGATCGGCTAGAGAATCAATGTTCCTATTCTCCAGATACTCTGCCAACTCATCGGCGGACGATAAAACCGCGTCAGTCTCTCTCTTGATCGGATAGCGCGAGCGCTTCGGCACACCGACGGGCCAAGCTTTGTCATCCTTTGGATCGATACAGATGATATTGCCTTGGAATTCGCTTCCCCAACGACCGGCCCGCCCCGCGAGATTCCAGAAGTCGTGCGGTTCCATCGGGTTCCCACGGCCCTTCCTGGGACCCCGTACAACTATGGTCCTGCATGAAAGATTTACCCCCTCGATCAGCGTTGAGGTGCAAGCAAGGAACCTTATCTTACCGCTTCGGAAGAGCCTCTCAATCTCGGTTCGTATGAGAGAGGGCATGTTTCCATAGTGAAATGCGACACCACGTTCTACGAGTGGTGCGAGCTGATAGTTGCGGTGCACCCCTTTGCGAGCCAGATCGGCCAGGTCAAGCAGTTCCTGATCGTCAGTCTTCTGCGTCCCTTCCAACTGGCTAATGAGGAGTGCCACCTCCTCCGCCTCGGCCGCGCCGTTGCAATAAACCAGTGTGCCGCCACGCCCACCGGCCGCTGCGGCAATGAATGCCAATCTCTTCCTAAGACCCGCGGGCTTGCTTGATAGCTTGAGAGTGCCAAGTGGTATGGTTGAATCACGCCAGACTAGATCCAGCGACCACTCCTTCGGCTTCCGCGGCACTTGCTCGGCCAGGATCACGTTTTGCAGAACGGTCGGCATATCACTATCGACCGAGGATATTTGCATATCCTCCGGCGCATCCTGAAGGAGTTCCCCGGGGTTTTGCGTCGAAGGACTGACAAACACGACCTTCATTTTCGGGTTCCGCCGTGAAACCCGCTCGATTGCATCTTGTAGTATCACACCCCTTTGATTGTCTCCAATCTTGTGCGCCTCGTCGACAATAAGAAGGTCTACGCCGAAGTTCTCGCCAAGGAGGTTAGCGAGGAGATGCAGACGTTCCTGTGTGAACACGAAAACGGCTTTCTTGTCTCCTGCCGTGGAGGACAGGTACACATCTGTCAGCGGTAGCGAGGTAATCTCTAAGCCGGCATCTGATCGGGATAACTCCTTCAGACTGAGTTCAATCTCACTCACCAGAGCTCGAGTTGGAGCGAGAAAAACGGCGATCTTAGCTTTGTTCGTGCGAATGTGGTCGAGCAGCCATTGCAAAACCAAGTATGTCTTTCCGGACGCCGTTGGCGCGGACGCTGAAAGCCAGCCCGTTCCAGATGAAGCGCCCGACCATAGTTCTCTCTGAAAGTCGTTGACGGCTATCCATTTTCCGCTCGATTCTAGAAGAATCGAGTCCTCGAAACGCCTTCTGTTGGCTTCAAGGCGCATCGACACACCAAGTCTACCCTCAAGGTCCGGAGCGATCCGGTCTCGCTGTATTGCAAGCTCCACGGATCGGTGGTTGGACAGCTTTTCAAGAATGACAGCCCCCGCATCCCGCACTTTAGGTGACGTTTCGAGCGTGAGCGCAGCGGTAGCGATCCGTAAAGCCGCCTCCTGATGCGCCCGCTCAACTGATTTCGCCAGAAGGCTTCCGGCCAGGAGTAGAAGTGGCCAATCAAAGCTATTTTCGGGGTCGGTGAACTTTTTACCTTCGTCCAGATTTGTTATCTCGGTCGCCACCGTAATCTGAACCAGCTTGACGATATCATCGCGAAGCGCCTCACCCGTCAACCAATCAAAGAGTTCGGTATCCTTCATTTTCCGATACCCAATGCTTTAAGGAACGACGCGCGAAACCCATCTACGGAAGGTAAAGGTACGCAGAAGAGCTGAATATCGAACTTGTCGAGCTTCTCTACCGAGAGCCTGTTCTTTATATTCTTCGCCCACTTCTCCAATTCATCACTCGCCGCTTCAAGAATGTCCTTCGCACTGCACTTGGCATCATCTTTCGGATAGAAATCCGCATCAAATGCAATAAGCGCGATGCCGCAATATTCGACCCTGTTCGATAGCGGTGATGTCCGGTCGAAATACTTCCGGAATGCCGCTGTAAGCCCTGGGTCGCTCAGGTCGGCTTTGTCGTTGAGGAGCATGAGGTCGCGCTCGCGATCAGCGCCTTCGTGGTCAATCTCCACGAGGAACGGGGCAAGTGACGCAAGGCAATCTCTTATGGCCGCAGTTGGGTCACCGTAAACCTTCGATTCACCCCAGAAAAGTTTTAGCAAGCCATCTTTATTTACAGAAGCGTAGACGCCGTCAGCACCATGGTAATGCATGTGAGAGTCGGTCTTCAGGTCCATTTTACATAGCACTTGAGGCACTTTGAGGAAGCGTTCGGCAAGGAGGAACAGCAGCATCTCTCCACCCTCTCCGGTATTGGCAAGATCCGTAAATGTACCAATTGCCTCGTGGTGTAGCGCAGCAACTGCGCTTCCAGACTTAAACTTCGCATCCCGCGCGCGCGCGGCATCCAGCCGTGATTTCGGGACAGCGTAGTCAATGATGGAATTGCGCATGAATTCTGCAAGACGCTCCGGCTTGATGCGCCCGTTCCCGTCCACAGTCAGACAGTGACAATGGAGACGGGCAACACAGTCTTTCAAGGACACGTCACGCTGGACAAGCTGGAGATGAACATCCAGCTCTTCGGGATCACCCGAGACTATCTGGGAAAGATCTTCCGGAAGCAGTTGCGGCAGAGCCAGTCTCCTGTTGTTTGAGGGCGGTTGTGCTGAGCCCTCTTGCTGCTCGGATAGAGAGTATCATTAGTAATTCCTTTGGCTTAGCACTTTTTCTTCGCATCAAAACGCATATTTGCACGACGTGCCAGAATGGACCCGAGATCGTAAGGTCTCAGCGCTGTCCAGACACTCAACAAACACCAACTCGCTACATAG
>JAIBAQ010000352.1 GCA_019695095.1 Candidatus Hydrogenedentota bacterium | reverse complement strand
TCGTTGGCGAGTTTGAGGAAACCGCTGCCCGAAATCGTGCCGTCGCCGGAGACGTTGGTGATGCTGATGACGGCCAATTGGCTTGCGCGATTCTCTTGGTCGCTGGAGGTATAGGTGTCGAAGTAGGAGGCCGTCCACGTGCCGATCAGTCCGCTCGTTGACGTGGAGCCTGTTCGCCACAACGCCACGCCGCGGCTGAGGAAGTCGTCGTTGCTGTTGAACTGCTGGTAGGAACCGACGAGCAACGAATTGGCCAACTGGAGCGTCCAGGAGAAACGGAAGCCGGAGCGGACCATGTCGAAGGTCATCTTGCTACCTAGCACGGTGCCGTTCTCGATGTTGTAGGTTTCGAAGGCCGGAGAGGTCGCGCTTTCGTCTAACAGCGAAACGGTTCCGGTGACGGTGTTGCCGTCCACCGTGAGGCCGTTGGTTACGAGCAGATAATCGGCGGGTTCGAGCGTGCCGGTGGCGTCGGTGTCGCGGAAGGCGCTGATCCAGGTCTTCTGGAAGTCTGCGGGTTTGGGCGTGTCGGGCGACTGATACCACGTGGCGTTTCCGAAGCGGACGAGGTCGGTGCCGTCGAACTGGCCATACGCGCCGACGAAGTAGCTGCCTGCATGAAATCCGAACCAATCCACTTCGCCGTCGGCGGGATCGGTTGGAACGAGCGTGAACTTGAGTTGTGTATTCTGCAAGGTGCCCGTGGCCGACGTGAATGGGACCGTATCCGGAGTGGAATTCGGGACAATCTCGACATACTCCGCGATCCCCGAGATGGCGCTGTCGGCGGAGGCAAGGGTCATGCTCGCGGTTCGGTCGCGATCGGGGAAAGGACTGGAAGGAACGGTGAAGTCGCGAAACGCGCTGACCCACGGTCCGTCGATGTCTGTACCTGAGACCCTGCGCCACGTCATGTGGCCGAATCGATCGACGACAAGGTTCGCGGCGCGCTCAACGAATACGCCTTCGAGCCGGTTGCCAATGAGGCGCACGTTAAGCTGGGGCGGATTGTTGAATTTGCCGGCTGCAGTGAAGTTCAGGATGGCGTCGTCTTGGCTGGCGCTGCCGGTGATGGTGAGTGCGAAGGGAGAACCGTCCGAAGCGGCTGTACCGCTATTGAAGAAGCGGAGCATTTGGCCGGTGCCGGTGATGGAAGCGTCTTTTTGCTGGAGGACCATGCGCGCGGCGTATTGACGTTGGCCGCTGCCTTCGGGCAGGTCGTCTCCGTAGGAGGCTATCCACGTGCCGGCGAAACGGTTGTCGGTCGAACCGCCTCCCCCGCCGCCGTTATCGCCGCCGCCGCCATTGTCGCCACCGCCGTCGCCACCCCCATCGTCGGGGAAGTCGGGGACGTCATCACGGCCAACGGACTCGAAGTAATTGATCGTTACGCCGTCAAGGTTGCAGCCGGAAAAGCAAAACAGCGCGAATACACATGCGCATATCCCGGCGAATGCGGCAATTCGTCGCGATGTCATTGTAAGCCTCCCGGTTGGACTGTCCCGTAGACATTATAGTCTGTTGGGAGACGTCTGTTACAGGCGTCAGGTTGACACGTCCGACCGCAGACGAAACACTGGAGAGACACGCCGACAGGGCATTGTGGACGCGACGAGGCGGCGGTTAGTTTTTGCGGCCCTGGGAAAATTCGCAACGGCGGTTTTGCGCCCATGCGCTTTCGTCGTGACCGAGATCGACCGGCGCTTCTTCGCCGTAGGTGATGGTGACGATGCGGTCGCCCGATACGCCGAGGCGAATGAGTTGTTCGCGGGTAGTCTGTGCGCGTTTGTCGCCGAGAGCGAGGTTGTATTCCGATGTGCCGCGCTCATCGCAATGGCCTTCGACTTGAACGTAGTTGCCGGGAGTCTGCTTAAGGACTTCGGCATTCGCGCGCAGTGTTTCGAGCGCATCGGGCCGCAGTTCATAGCTGTCGTAATCGAAATAGATCGGTTTCACGAGGCTATTGTCTTTGTTGAATGAAATGCTCGCGAGATCGACGTTGGGCAGCTCAAAGGAGTTGGTGTCTTCAAAGCCCGACGGTATACCGCTCAAGCCAAGCGGCGTATCCGAAGTCGATACCGACTGCGATGGTGTGAAACTCGGGTTGATGGGCGGCGCAGTTCTGCGGTGGCATCCGCTGCCAGCAACTAGAGCAACGACAAGCACCGGTGCAAGAAGGTGAGCTTTCCGCAATGTAACCATCGATCTCTCTCCAAAGGCGGATCGATCCGCATATGTGTGCGCAACGCATAGTGAGTGCGTAGCGCGATTCGTTGGATTGCATCAGTTCAGACCATTCGTGCACGTCTGTGGATGTAATACATACGTGTGCGGGAAAGTTTCCGCGCGATGCGTGTGGTAACCCGCGCGTGTAGCGTGTTGTACGGCTCACCAAATTCTGCCCGGAAAAGGAGTCGCGAATTTTCGGGTCCTATGTTATGATGGCGAAACGGTGTGGCGTGTCTGTTTCGGTGGCGGGACGCTGTAATTCCACGTATCGGCTGGGTCGAAGTTTCAGGCCAAAATCGGCCCCTTTCAGGCGCTCGGAAATGCGTGACTATTCATACTTGACATGTGCATTTTCGGCTGGTAAACTTCCGGTTTGTGCTCGCCTCGGTAGAAGTATGTCCATTTGTCGACCTCCGGCGTAGGGACAGAGGCCTTTTTTGTCTTCGACGAGGCCAACCAACCTGACAGAGGAACTTCCGCATGGCAGTCGCTCCAGAGCAAACGAATGGCCGCGTCTCGTTAGGGCGTATTCCCGACGAGATGGAGCTACCGGATCTCATTGAGATTCAGACCAAGTCATACGCGGACTTCCTACAATGGGAAGTCCCCCCGGATGAACGGGAGCCGAAAGGTCTCCAGGAGGTCTTTCTCGATGTATTCCCGATAGCGTCGCCCGACGGGATGACGCGTCTGGAATTCGTCCACTATTCTTTTGCCCCGCCCAAATACACCGTTCAGGAGGCCCAGCAGCGGGGTCTCACGTACGCGGCATCGCTTAAAGCGTTGCTGCGCTTGGTTCGTTACGAAGAAGTGGGCAATACGAACGAGCTGCGCGAGAAGATCATGGTCGAGCAGGAGGTGTTCCTGGGCGAACTGCCCATGATGACACCGACCGGCACGTTCATTATTAATGGCGCGGAACGCGTCATCGTCAGCCAGTTGCACAAGTCACCGGGTGTGTCCTTCGAAACGAAGATCCACCAGAACGGCAAGACCCTCCTCACCGCGCGCATTATCCCGTATCGTGGTGCGTGGCTTGAGTTTGAGTACGATGTCAACGACCTGCTGTGGCTGACCATCGACCGCCGGTCCCGCATCCTCGGGACGGCCTTCCTGCGCGCCTTCGGGTTCGAGGACAACGAAGAGATCCTGAAGCTCTTCTACCGCATCGA
>JAIBAQ010000351.1 GCA_019695095.1 Candidatus Hydrogenedentota bacterium | reverse complement strand
TAGACAAGGATTGTTGTATATATGTCGACGGATACTGCAACACAGCCCCCGAAGGCGCTCGTCAGCGCCACCGAAGGCGCCATTATCGAGTTGAAACGCCTCATGGAGCGCGAATCCGCGGAAGTCGATGGCGTCCGCCTGGGGGTCAAGGGCGGCGGATGTTCCGGTCTCTCCTATGTGCTGGAGTTCGGGAAACAGCGGGAAGGGGACAACGTGGTCGAACACGGCGGCATCCGCTTCCTCATGGACCGCAAGTCGTCCATTTATCTCAAGGGCATCGTTCTGGATTATAAAGAGGGCTTGACAAGCAAGGGCTTTGTGTTTCAGAATCCCAACGCCAGCAGCACCTGCGGGTGCGGCGAGTCGTTCAGCGTTTAGAATGTTTTAACGCGGTGCAAGCGCGTTTCCTGGTGGCACCCCCAACGCCCGTTGGGGGTGCTTCGTGTTTTTACGGAGTCCCTTCGATCCGCTACACTTCAACTCGCTGTTCCGCTGACTTTCCCTCTGTACTCATGGAGATGTGACTATGTCCCTTGCCAAACTCACGCAGGAAAACCTGCCGCGCTTCCGCGACCGCATCAACACATTACGGGCCGACAAACGCCCGAACTGGGGAACGATGACCGCCACGGGAATGCTCGTGCACCTGCGCACGCTCATCGAAATGTCGCTCGAAGAAGGTACCTACAAGGACTACAGCACCTTCTACTCTCGGAACATCATGCGTTTTGTCGCATTCCATGTCTTGCGCACCTGGCCCAAGGGCACGGTGAAAGCCCCCGCAGAGTTCACTCCGGAATCGACCGCCTCATTCGACGATGAACGCGCAAAACTGTTCGCCGCCTTCGATCGCTTCGCCGACGCTGCCGCCACCACGCCCAAACGCGTCACGCGCCATTCCCTCTTTGGTCCATTGACGCTCAACTACTGGACCTTCATGCACGCCCGGCATTTCGAACATCACTTCCAACAGTTCGGCATCTAAAATAAAAAGGGCGCCGGACCCATGGGGCCGACGCTCTCAAACCGTGCGATCGCTTCGCTTATTTCGTCGTTGACGAAGTCGTGGACTGTGCGAACGTGCGTACCATCGTACGCGGACAGCCCGACGACACGACCATCGTTATCGCGATCAAGACCGCGAAAATCGCCACCTTCTTCATCGCTACATTTCTCCCTTGTTCGAGGTTTCCAACCAGCCGCCTAACGCGACGCGTGAACCGGAGCGTCCGTGGCGCCCAACACCACCGCCCGCCGCGGACATCCTGTCGAAACCAACGTTATCACGAGAAACAGCACTGCTAACGCGATAATGCGTTTCATTTCAGTTCTCCCAAAATACCCGGTTGATATTCGCAAACGTGTCAGATACCGGCGTGCCGTTAGCGCGCCAATGACTGCGTCGCTTCGCCACTCAGGTGAATCGGCACCTTCCGCGGACATCCCGACGATCCCAATACTGCAATCGCGACCAACACACCGAGAGCCACAATACGCATCTTTCCAGACATCCCTTGTATCTCCTCAAATGGTTAGGGATCTCCTCCGAACGGAATCGATCCAGTTTGCCTTGCACAGGTATAGTAACATCGAATCTGTAATCTGTCACGGCCTGTCCTAAAACAAGGTCGCAATTACAATTTGCGAAAACCTGCACGATGGGTATAATTAACCTCTCAGGAGATCCCCTGATGGCAACGGTGACTGCGGGCTACAGTGATCCGGTTATCCAACCATGTCCCCACTTTTGCGGGGCGCGCGACCACACCGCCCCGCAGGACCGCCTGAAAGCTATCGTGGAAGCCTGCAAGCCCTTCCGCGATGAACTGATGTCCGGAGATCCGGTCCCGTACTACCAGTCGTTCGACCTTATCCGCGCCCCCTATCCCCGGCGCTACGCCCTCAAGGACGCCTGCACGATCCCCATCCCGTTTGTCCACATCCTGAACCGGATGTTCGTGGTACAGTTCCGCAGTCAGACCGGCCTCAAAACCATGCTTGTCTCGCCGTCGGACTATCGGCGCAACGCGGAGACGCCGTTTTTCAAGCACCTCACCGAAAGTTTCGGCGCGTTCCGAACCCAACTCGAGCCCCTCATGGCGCCCGAACTTGGCACCGTCGAGACCTGGCTGGCCCAGGTGGGAATTCGGCCCGAACAAATCGACTACATCACCTACGATCACCTTCACACACAGGACATTCGCCGCTGGCTCGGAACGCCCGAAATCCCCGCCTACTTTCCCAATGCAAAACTGCTGGTCATGCGCCAGGAATGGGAGTCGACGAAAGCACTGTTGCCGCCGCAGAAGCAATGGTACTGCCCGGAAGGTATCGAAGGCGTTCCCGCCGGGAAGATCGTGCTGCTCGACGGTGACGTCATCCTGGGCAGCGGTGTCGCGCTGGTGCATACCCCCGGCCACACCGAAGGCAACCATTCGATCGTGGTACATGTGCCCGAGGGCCTCTTCGTCACCAGCGAGAACGGCGTCGGTGGCGATTCCTACGCGCCGCTGAACTCCCGGATTCCCGGCTTGCGAAAATATGCGCAGACTACGGGCATCGACGTTATACTCAATAGCAACACGCTGGAGCGTGGACTTGACCAGTACATTTCGATGATTCAGGAACGCGAAATCGCGGGGCCGTCGCCACGGAACCCGGATTTTCATAATGTTGTCAATTCCTCTGAACTCACGGCCTACTGGATGTTCCCCGGCATTGTGCCGACTTTCGCATTCGGGCCTGTGCAGTTCGGATCACCGGAGGGGGCGAGAACATGACTACGGGCACACCTTCAACCTACTTCATGACCGGATGCGCAAGCGGCATCGCGCAGCATGTCGCCGATCGGTTAATTGCCCGCGGCGACAAGGTCTACGCCACCGACGTCAACTACGACGCGCTCGCGCGCCATGCCAATGAGAAGGGATGGCCCGAAAGCCGCGTCAAGCTAGATACGCTCGACGTGCGCAAGCTGGAGGATTGGGAAGAAGTCTTCGAGCGCGCCGTGGAGACGTTCGGTAAAATTGACGTCTGCATGAATATCGCCGGCGTCATGCTCGGCGGCTGGATCCACGAACAGCCCGCCAAAGAAATCGACATGCAAATCGATATCAACCTCAAGGGCCTCATCTGGGGCACCCAGGTCGCTTCCAAGCACATGGTCTCCAACAAGTCCGGCCACATCGTCAACATCGCGTCGCTCGCGGGCGTGGCGCCCATCCCGGGCATCGCCGTTTACGTCGCGTCGAAGTATGGCGTCCGCGGCTTCTCTCTCGCTATCGCCAACGAACTCAAACCACTCGGTGTCGACGTGACCGTCGTCTGCCCAGATGCCATCAAGACGCCTTTAGTGGAACAATGCGCGCGCACCGACGCCGGTGCCATGGTCTTTTCCGCGCCGCGC
>JAIBAQ010000350.1 GCA_019695095.1 Candidatus Hydrogenedentota bacterium | reverse complement strand
CAACGTACTCCAGCGCATCTCAGTAACATCGTAAATTATTCACAAGCAAGATCTTGCAGTCCCACAACGAGGACTTCTAGCAAGCACGCTCTGTTTACCTTGCCTTTTGCCGCACGTCTCGCAAGTGCATTGATTGCCAGAGAAGCTCGTGTAAATTCACGAAAATTCCGGACTATCTTGCCTGTTCCGTAGACGATGAATCAAATGACGCGCTCCCTATTTTCCCGCTTAAGTACAAGCAATAAAAGTTTGTAATATCCTTATTCGGACAGCTCGTACCTTGCAGGCACTTGATGACAGCGCGCAGGACGCAAACATGTCATACCCGCCCGGCAGCAGTAGTTTCCCAACTCGCGGCGGCAATTGCATCCCCGCGCGTTCATCGCGTATAGTATGCCGCTATTCGAATCTCAATTCCAGGGAGATACAATGTCTAGGAGCATGACCGGGTACGGGAAGGCGGCCGGCGAATTTGGCGGTCAAAGCCTCACGGTAGAAATCAGCTCGGTCAATCACCGTTACCTGGATTGCAGTTTGCGGTTGCCATCGGCGTGGGTAGGCCTTGATCCCATCGTTAAGCAGACAATTCGCAAGCACCTGACCCGAGGCAAGCTGACGGTGAACGTTAGCCGGAAGCGGGCCTTGACCTCGACGCGATCCGTGAACTTTGACGGCGAGGTGGCCAGGCAATACTTGAATGCATCGCGCGAGTTGGCGCAGATGATAGGAACCTACGAAACGTTATCCTTGAACGTTTTGGCACAATTGGATGGGGTGTTCTATCAAGAAGAAGCGGACGAGGACTTGACCGCTGTTGAACCCATCGTGGTTCAAGTCACGGAAGAAGCCTTGACGCGGCTCGATGAAATGCGCGCACAGGAAGGCCGTCATCTGGCCGACGATGTGCGCCAGCGCGTCGAGGGCATGAAAGCGTTGTTGGCCGATATCGAGAAACGTCTGCCTGAATTGAGGGCACTTTACGAAGAGCGCCTCCGTACGCGCATTGGCGAATTGAAGGCAGAAGTCACTATTACGGAAGACCGGTTGGCGCTTGAAGTGGCCCTGCTCGCGGAGAAGAGCGACGTTACCGAAGAAGTGGTCCGGCTGAAGACGCATTTCGGCCACATGATAGATATGTTGGACGCAAACGAACCGGCCGGACGCCGGCTGGATTTTCTTTCGCAGGAAATTCAGCGCGAGATCAATACGCTCGGCGTGAAGACGCGCGACGGCAACGTAGCGAAGATCGTATTGGAAATGAAAGCGGAACTGGAGAAGATCCGCGAGCAGATCCAGAACATCGAATAAGAGTGGTCATGAGCGTTGAAACCGATCGTGAGGTGAAGCGATCGCCGGCTAGCGGTCTCGTGATTATCATCTCCGCGCCCTCCGGCGCGGGAAAAGACACGATTCTTCGACGCGTGCTGGCAAGAGACCCTCGCATCGCATACAGCATATCCATGACGACGCGCGCGCCCCGGTGCGGCGAACGAGACGGCTACGATTATTATTTTGTGGACTGCGCAACCTTCGAACGCGTTCGCGATTCGGGGGGGCTGTTTGAATGGGCGGAGGTTCACGGTAACTTATACGGAACTCCGCGTGAAGAAGTAGACCGATTGACTGCTTCAGGCAAAGACGTCATCCTTGAACTGGATGTGCAAGGAATGCGCAATGTCCGTGAAGCGGGCGTTGATGCGGCGACCATCTTTATCATGGCGCCCAGCATAGAGGAGTTGGAACGCAGGCTGACCGCGCGCGCTACCGACAGCGCGGAGGAAATTGCGCGTCGTGTTGCGCGCGCAAGGGAAGAGATCAAGGAACGTCACGAGTTCGACTATATCGTCATTAATGATGACCTCAATACCGCAGTTGAAGACTTGGAGGCCATCATCCGGTCGCAACGGTTGCGGTCGTCGCGGCAGCCATAACACGCCGAAAGGCGTTCGAGTAGGAGTCCGATAGAACAATGAGCAGAATTTCGGTGGAAATGTTCGAAGGGAAGATTGACAGCCTTTACCGGTTGGTCATTCTGGGCGCAAAACGCGCCTCGCAACTGTCCAAGCCGGAGGCTCGCCCCATGGTGCGCAGCACATCCCGCAAGCCGACGATGGTCGCACTGGAAGAAGTGCTTGCGGACAAGCTGAAGCCACGTATTGGCGGCGAAGAAGATGAAACCTATCTCGAATAAGGAAATCGTCCTGGGCGTAACCGGGTCGATTGCGGCATACAAGGCATGCGAATTGGCTTCCCGGCTTGTAGAGCTGGGCGCCAAAGTCACGCCTGTCTTGACCAAGTCCGCCGCCGAACTGGTTGGCCCTGCCACATTCGAAGCCATTACCGGGCGCCGCGCCATAATGCGCATGTTCGAACCGATGCAGAATCCGGACATCGAGCATATCGCCGTCGCGACGCGCGCAAACCTTTTCTTGATCGCGCCTGCCACTGCAAACATCATTGCGAAGGCGGCCAACGGGGTAGCGGACGATTGGTTGTCCACGACACTGCTCGCCACCAAGGCCCCTGTCCTGTTCGCGCCCGCGATGAATACCAACATGTACAACCACCCCGCAACGCAAGAGAACATCCTGAAACTGCGTCAGCGCGGATGCCACTTTGTGGGACCCGATTTTGGGCGGCTTGCCTGCGGTACCGTCGGCCCGGGGCGATTGATTGACCCGCAAGCGATTCTTGAGATGTCCGCCGTTTTGTTGTCCGAAAAACGAGACCTGACCGGCAAGCGAGTCTTGATCACCAGCGGAGCCACCCACGAGCCAATCGATCCCGTGCGCTTCATCGGCAACTACTCTTCCGGCAAAATGGGCCGGGCATTGGCGCTTGAAGCCTTGTCGCGCGGGGCGGTCGTCACGGTAATCAGCGGCCCGTCATCGGTGACCATGCCTCACAGTGTGCTCACCCTCCCCGTAAAAACTGCCGTCGAAATGGCCGAGGCCGTTGTCAGTCTTTCGCAAGATTCCGATGTGTTTATCGGGGCGGCCGCGGTGGCCGATTACCGCATCGAAAAGCCCGCTCAAAGCAAGCGCAAGAAGAGTGGAAAGAACCTCGAACTCACGCTCGTCGAGAATCCTGACGTACTCGGACTTGTCAGCGCCGTACGCCGGCCCGAGCAAGTCATCGTGGGCTTTGCCGCGGAGACGGACGATCTCCTTGCGAATGCCCAGGTAAAGCTAAAGAAAAAGAACCTCGACCTCATTGTCGCCAACGAGGTCGACTCCGAAGTCTCGGGCTTTGGCAAAGACACGTCCAAGGCCACCCTCATTGCTCACGACGGCACGACGGAAGACTTGGACGTATTGTCTAAGGCGGACGTCGCAGAGCGAATCTTCGACCGAATTGCCGCGCTGCTCGCGGCTCGCTAATCCGCGTAACTCACGATCTCATTTCT
>JAIBAQ010000349.1 GCA_019695095.1 Candidatus Hydrogenedentota bacterium | reverse complement strand
GAAGGCGGGTTCACGTGGACCTCCGCCGAAACGCTACCGAATGGAATCCTGCGCGCATCCATGCTGGCGCGCAACATGCACGGCGCGGGCATTTCCGTACCCATCGAAATCGCCGTGTCGCGTCCGGCCGCGCGCATTGAGATCACCCAGATTCCGGCCACTGTCTCGCCGGGTAGCGACGTGGAAGTCCTATTAGAAGCGCGCACAACGGACGCGCTGGGCATGCCGTGCGCCGATGGTCTAGAAGTGACGATGGAACCATTGAAGCAAACCGCGCGCGTGAAGAATGGAACGGCCCGGTTCTACGTGCAGAAACCTCTGCCGCAAGTGGCGTACGCCTTTGCATGCGGCGCGGCAACCGCGCAACACGCGCTTGTGACCGGCGACACTCGATTCCGGACCTTACGCGTAACGGACAACCTTACCAAGAACCCTGTCGGAGGCGTTGTGATTACCGCGCAAGGACGTACCGTTGGTGTGACCACGGAAGAAGGGTGGTTGGCCTCTCCGCTTAATGTGGACGAGATCCGGCTGGAGCGCGACGGTTACGAGCCGCAAGTGATCCGGTTGCGCCAATCCCACACGTCCATTGCGCTGAGCCCCGTAGAGGGGGGCGCGTTGCTTGGGAAGATCATCGTGCTCGATCCGGCCGGTGGAGGCCGCGACGCAGGCATCATTGGACCCTTGGGGGCGCGTTCCAGCGACTACGCGTTGGATGTCGCGCGCCGCGTGGCAAGTCTGTTGCGTCGCACGGGCGCAGAGGTCTACATGACGCGCTACGGCGATACCGAAATGTCCGAACCCCAGCGCGTGTCGTGCGCGGAAGACGTCAATGCCGATCTCCTGATTTCAGTATCGTTCGGTTCGCGAGCCGCCACGGCCAAGGCGTTGGACGACGATGGGTACCAGCGAACCGATCTGGCGGCTTACGTCGGTCACTATCCGAACAGCGCCAAGGGCGCGGCTTTGGCCAATGCGATTGCCGAAAACCTTGAGCGCACCCCCGCGACGCCGTCGGTTGCCTATGTTGTACAGCAGACGGGGTGCCCCTCGGTCTTGGTGCAACCCGCGGACATATCCGACTCGAAAGCAGAAGCCCGGTTTCGCATGGCCGATCAGCGCCGTGCAATCGCCGAGAAGATTTGCGCCGGTATTGTGAAGTACTATCGCTCCAACGCAGGTTCGTGATCCGAATCGGAGTCGCCTCGTGAACGCCGTGTGACAAGGGGGTATTCGCATGAGTTCGAGCACATATCCCATACACAAACGCATTGGCCTTTGGCTGGGCGTTGCGCTATTCGCGCTGGTCATGGTTTTGCCGAATTCGGAAGGACTCACGACAGAAGGCCGTCGCGTTGCGGCCGTCTCGTTGCTCATGGGCGTGTGGTGGATCACCGAGTCCATTCCAATCCCGGCGACCTCGCTGGCTCCCCTCGCGTTGTTTCCCCTGCTTGGAATCATGGACGGCAAAGACCTCGCCTCGTCATATGGCGACTCCAACATCTTCCTTTTCGCGGGTGGATTCTTCATCGCGATGGCGATGCAGAAGTGGTCGCTCCACGAGCGCATCGCGTTGCGCATCCTCTATCGCACCGGCACCAATCCACACCGCCTCGTGCTTGGCTTCATGATCGCGACGGCCTCCATCTCGCTTTGGATATCGAATACCGCCACCGCAATGATGATGCTGCCAATCGGCACCGCCGTTATCGACCAAATGCGCAGACGCGACGAGTCGAAGGAAGTGGACAACTTCGGCGTAACCGTCATGCTGGGCATTGCCTTCGCCGCAAGCATCGGCGGTGTCGGGACGCTTGTGGGCACGCCGCCTAATATCGTGTTTGTTGGTACCCTGAGCAAGCTCTATCCGGAAGCTCCGAAAGTCGGTTTCGGGCAGTGGATGACCTTCGGCATTCCCGTGGTTGCGTTGCTTATCCCTATCTCATGGTTGCTGCTTACGCGCGTGCAGTTCCCGTTGAAAGCTGCTGGCGATTCCACGGCGGGACGCGACGCCATCGCGAAACGTTTGAACGAACTCGGGCCCATGAGTCGCGGCGAGTTGGTCGTTCTGATTGTCTGGATTCTGACCGCGTTGAGTTGGATCTTCCGCGAAGACCTAAAGCTCGGGCTGTTTACCGTGCCGGGATGGTCGCGCGTTCTTTCTCATCCGGGATTTGCCAATGACGGCACCGTCGCCGTCGCCTTCGCGCTGTTGCTCTTCTTCATTCCCGTCGATCGCAAACGCGGAGTCTATGCGCTCGACTGGGATTGGGCGCAGCGCATACCCTGGGGCGTGCTCTTGCTGTTTGGAGGCGGCTTCGCGATTGCCAAAGGATTCAACGACACTGGACTTATCCAATGGCTTGGCGGGCATCTTAACGTGCTTCAAGGCGCATCGCCGCTGACCATGCTTCTGGTCGTTGCCGTTACCGTAACGTTCATGAGCGAATTCGCATCGAACACCGCATTGACAGCCATCATGCTGCCCGTGCTCGCGGTTACCGCGTCATCTACTCTGAGCATCAATCCCCTGCTGCTCATGATCCCCGCCACGTTCAGCGCATCCCTGGCGTTTATGATGCCCGCGGGCACGCCGCCCAATGCGCTCGTCTACGGCACGGGACACGTGACCATTCCGCAGATGGCGCGCGCCGGTCTGGTTCTAAACTTCCTTAGCATCGTGATCACCGTCGCGATTGCTTACTTCATCATCATTCCGGTCATGGGCATTTCGCCGGGTGAACTCCCAATCTGGGCAAAGCCCACGCAGTAGGAGTTCCGTACGCGCTATCCATGCCGATTGCCGTGTACGATCCGGCGTGCGAGATGTCATAATGAATTCGGCTGTACAGGATGCCCCGCGAACCACGGAGGAGCCGCCATGCAATTCATCTACATCGTTCGTGCCGCTCGACTCGAAATGCTCACGAAGGGCCCTACTCCGGCGGAAAGCCGAATACTCGACGAGCACTTCGCCTATCTTGAAGAACTTGCCAAGCGCGGCACTGCGATCCTCGTGGGACGGACAACGAATAACGATGAACGCACGTTTGGGTTGTGCGTGCTTGAAACGGATTCCGAGGCGACCGCGCGCGAACTCATGAACAAAGACCCGGCCGTGTGGCAGAACGTGATGACGGCGGAGCTCTTTCCCTTTCGCGTGGCCTTGAAAACGGGCAGCCCCACCGGAAACAGGTAGGGACGTTTCGCGGAAACGCCCGTGGTGGGTGCGGGGATGGTGGAGCGGGCCGAGGACTACCCCCGGTCGAGTGCGGCGGCCCATTGCGGATTGCGCGCGGATCCGATACTATCGAATGAGTTTCCTGCCAAGGGCGTTATCGACGACTGGGGATAGCAAAGGCGGGACTGACCCAAGCGAAACGCAGTGGAGCCGGGTCTGAGGGACTGACCCAAGCGAAACGTAGTGAAGACGGGTCTGTCCCGATCCCCA
>JAIBAQ010000348.1 GCA_019695095.1 Candidatus Hydrogenedentota bacterium | reverse complement strand
TCGAATTTGAACTTCGAACTCTTGATTTGCTTCATAATCTCGCGCGAATCGCGTCCGTCGCAAGGGTGACGCCCCGCAATCAACTCGTACATCGTAATGCCGAACGAGAAGATGTCGGACCGCGCATCCAAACCACGGCCCTTGTTCGAGATCTGCTCGGGGGACATGTAGGCGCGCGTGCCGCCCCCTTCTTTCACCCAACGCGTCCGCCAACTCGCGTTCGATTTCGACAAACCAAAGTCGCAAATCTTCACATGCCGGAGATCGCGCGAAAACAGAAAGTTCCCAGGCTTGATGTCGCGGTGCACAATGCCATTCTGATGAAGGAAATCCAGACCCTGGCATAGGCGAATGCAGACATCCACCATCTGCTGCAGCGTTAAGTCGCGATCCGTGATGTGTTTTCGCAAGTCCGGTCCATCCACGAATTCCATCAACAGACAGCGTCGCACGTTGCCATCGGCGTCGCCTTGTTCAATGATTTCCGGGTGGTACCGGATGATGCACGGATGCCGCAGATTTGCGGCCACCAGAATTTCGCGGCCCAGGTAGTCCCTCCGGCGTTTCTTGCGGTCAAGGTCGAATTGCCGGTCAAGCACCTTAATCGCAACGGTCTGGTCGCGCTTGCGATCGATGGCCTTGTACACCGTCCCCATACCGCCCGTACCCACCGGAGCGATTATCTCGTAGGGTCCCACGTGAGTCAGCTCCAGACTTCCCCGGACGCCGCTCGATGAGTCTCCCGCCTGCGCTGTTCCCTCGTCCTTGTCGATGCTATCCGCTTTCTTTCGACCAAACAGCCTCATTATCGCCCCTGAACGTAGCATTAGTACCCCTGGACCGTATTATTCCGTTTAACCATTTCCAAACAAACGACATAGACATACATGACCCTGCCCGCTGGCCGCCGCTAGGCATCCCGGTAGCGCCACATATCAGAACAGTAACCGCCGCTGAAGCGGCGATCAACCCGCCTTCCAGTTCTGGGTCCCTGCCGGGACCGGAACCTCCGCAATTATATCACGGAGTACGCTGTTGGTCGTCACGCGCCGAAGGCGGCTTTCGGGATTGAGGATAAGCCGGTGTTCGAGCACCGGATGGGCAAGTAGCTTGATGTCGTCCGGCAACACATACGCCCGGCCCTGAACCGCCGCGAATGACTGCGCCGCGCGGAACAGCGCCAGCGACGCGCGCGGGCTCGCTCCAAGGCTCAGGTGGGTCGAATCTCGCGTACGATTGATCAACCGCAGAAGATAATCGCGCACTTTTTCATGTACGTAGATGTCTCGAATCCCGGTCTGCATCCGCAGTATCGTCTGGGGATCCGTGACCGGCTTCAACGTATCGAGCGGATGCGCCATCCGGATGCGCTCAAGCATCTCCGCCTCTGCGCGTATGTTGGGATACCCCATCGACAGCCGGATCATGAAGCGGTCGAGCTGGGCTTCCGGCAACGGGAACGTCCCTTCGTGCTCCACCGGATTCTGCGTCGCGAACACGATGAAGGGCTGGGCCAGCTTGTGCGTCACGCCGTCTACCGACACCTGGCCCTCGGCCATCGCTTCCAACAAAGCAGCCTGGGTACGCGGCGTGGCACGGTTGATTTCGTCGGCAAGCACCACTTGCGCAAACACCGGCCCGCGGCGGAATTCGAATTCCTGGGTCTTCTGATTAAAGATGGACACCCCGCTCACGTCCGTCGGCAACAAGTCCGGCGTGCACTGGATGCGGCTGAATCCGCAACCGCTGGATATGGCCAGCGCCCGCACCAGCACCGTCTTCGCCACGCCCGGCACGTCCTCCATCAGCACGTGCCCACCCGCCAACAGGGCTGACAGCGCCGTCTTGATGACCGCCGACTTGTCGAGCACGACCGTCTCGACATTCGTGATAATGTCCTTAATGGCTTGCCGAAATGCGCTCAATCCTAGGCTCCTTACCTGTGGGACACGATACTACTTGGGCGCTCGGTGACGGGGCAACCCGTCTGGCCAAACGCGCCACTCCATGAAAATGGTACGCAATCAGGCAACCGATCATATCTCCCTCGTGCGGTCGGAAGTGCTGATCAGTCCCGTCGATGCCCAATCAGGGCTCCAGCCCCTTCAGGCAAATGAGTTTGTCGGGCCGAAGCGTCTCATCGTTTGGATTGGGCACGTGAAAATACGTCGCCTCCCCGGAGGGGTCGGGGAACTCCGTCAACGTCAATTCCCACGTGTGCGCGCTGAATGGATACCATTCCGTTGTCCGCCACGCCTTGACTTTGCACGCCATCCCGCCAGGACGCACCGAGTCATCCGGGAACGGTCCGGTGAGAGTCTTCGGATCAATGGTTATCAGGCGCAAGTCCTCTTTCTCCAGCCCAGGGTTGACAGCACGATTCAGAGTGAATACCGTCGGACCTACCATCACCGCTGCCCGGCCAGACTGGGCTGCCCGCCCCTGGATCAACTGTGGCGCCATGGGGAAACGCAACTCGATGCGGTCGCCCGCGCGCCACGTCTTGTGGATGGGCATGGGTGACTTGTTCGAGAGCTCCACGGCTTCGCCATTCACCTTGATTTCAGGGTCCGTGCACCAAATCGGTATGCGAAGGCCGATCGCGAAGGTCCTCGGCGTATCGACGTTCACGCTGATCGTCACTGTGTCTCCCGACGGATACGACGTATCCTGCTTCAGCTTCACCACGCCCCCGTCTGGAAGCGGACACTCGGCTTCCGATGGCGTGTACAGGTTGACGTACACCCCGTTTTCCCGCTGGTAGTAGATCAACTGAGGCAATTCCGCGAGAATTCGCCGGTAGTTGCATGGACAGCAGTACGTGTCTTCCTTGAAATACTCGCGGGGCCCCTCAAAAGGCGAGTAGTATCGGATCTTTCGGCCATCCGGCGATTGCGCCGCAAACAGCGCGTTGTAGATTGCCCGTTCCATAAGATCGCCATACCGCCCGTCGCCATTCATGCACATCAGGTCTTCGCAGAAGCGCAGCAGGTATGCCGTGGCGCACGTTTCGCCGAGATTTGCCGCACCTTCCTGAGTGCTGTGCCAGCATTCGTGCTGACCGCACGTACCGGTAATTGACAGGCCCTCCTTTTCAATCAAGAACGTCATTGCATTGCGCGAAGGGATAAGGAGCTTTTTATCGGGCTCCATCCGATACAGATCCAACTGTGCCATCGCCCGGCTCATGTACGCGTACGCGTGTCCCGCGATTTGCCCCCAACGACCCTCGACGATGGGACCGTCCCACTCCGGGAGCTTTCGAAACCTCGTGCAATACTCCAGGTACTTTTTGTCACCGGTGATCTTGTAAAGTCTCAACATGGCCGGCTCGCTGCACGTCACCGCCATGTACGTCGTAATCTCGCCGTTTCCAGGAATTCGATCCGGCTCCGCCTCCCACCGCGCGATGATGTAATCGGCCGCCTTGCGCGCAGCCTCCAGCGACGCCTTTTCTCCACAGATTTCGTAGTCCGTCGTGA
>JAIBAQ010000347.1 GCA_019695095.1 Candidatus Hydrogenedentota bacterium | reverse complement strand
AAGGTCGTGCCAGGCCAAGGCGGACTTGAGCTGGAAACAGCCGGGCTCGCGCGACCAACGCTTCTCGTACGGCCATGGCTTGCGTGAAGGCAGGTCAATGATGGGGTGGATCGCAGTGGGCGTGAGGAAATCTCGGGCCATCGACCGGCCGGTGTGTGTGGCGATGCTGGCGAATTCTTCGATGCCGGTGAGGCGATAGGTCGCCAACAGTCCGCGGATGATGATGCCGCAATCGAAGAAGTACCCGGGAGCACCGGGGTGGCACTCGAAAGGGAAGGTCTCGAGGTCAGCGTTCCAGCCGTGGTCGACCAGGAACCGGCAGGTTTGGACGGCCGCGTCACGGTAGGCCTGATCTCCCGTGGTTTGAGCAAGATAGGCGAATGCGCTGGCCGTGTAGCCGGTGATCTCAGTGGAAACTGGCAGGTTGCGCCCCTCGTCTACCAGATAGTACCGGGCCACACCGCCGGAGGCATCGCGAATTCCTGAATGGAGGAGCCACCGGCCCGCCCGATCGAGCGCCAGATCGGGTGTTTGTATTGCTTTGTCAACCTGCACAGGCAAAGTGAGCATTGTAGCATCCGAGCTAGCTTCGGCCACGCCCAAGCGGTAGAGGGCTTAGCTACTTATGGAGAAGCATGGCGCGGTACACTGAAGATAGCGCCTTCCCTTTAATATGCTGGACACCCTTCTTGCCAAAATCTTTGGCACCAAAAACGAGCGCGAAGTCAAAGCGATACGACCGATGGTATCGGCTATCAACGACCTCGAACCGCAGATCCAAGCCCTGTCGGACGAGGAGTTAGCCGCCAAAACGGTCGAGTTTCGCGAGCGCATCGCGCAGGGCGCAACGCTTGACGATCTGTTGGTTGAGGCGTTTGCCGTCTGCCGTGAGGCCGGCCGGCGCGTGCTCAACATGCGGCATTTCGACGTCCAGTTGATCGGCGGCATCGTGCTGCATCGCGGCAAGATCGCCGAAATGCGAACCGGTGAAGGTAAAACCCTTGTTGCGACCCTGCCGGTATACCTGAACGCGCTCGAAGGCAAGGGCGTCCACGTCGTCACCGTCAACGACTATCTGGCCAAACGCGACTCCGAGTGGATGGGGAAGATTTACAAGTTCCTCGGCATGTCGGTGGGCGTGATTGTGCACGGTTTGGATGACGACGAGCGGCGCGAAGCCTATCACGCCGACATCACCTACGGAACTAACAACGAGTTCGGGTTCGACTATCTGCGCGACAACATGAAGTTCCGCCTGACGGACTGCGTGCAGCGCGAGTTCAACTTCGCGATCGTCGACGAGGTGGACTCGATCCTGATTGACGAGGCGCGAACGCCGCTGATCATTTCGGGTCCGTCCGAAGAGTCCACCGACAAGTACTACAAGATCAACCGCATCATTCCGCGGCTGGTCCGCGGCGAGGTCATCGAAGGCAAAGAGCCCGGCGAGAAGTATTACACCGGCCACTACTGGGTGGACGAAAAGCAGCGCACCGTTACGTTGACCGATGAAGGTACGCACAAGGTGGAAGAACTGCTCGCGATGCCGGGCGTTTATGAGCGCGGCGACTACGAGTCGATGGTGATCCGCCATCACGTCGAACAGGGCTTGCGCGCCCACGTGCTCTTTCACCGCGACAAAGACTACGTGGTGAAAGACGGTGAGGTGATCATCGTCGACGAGTTTACCGGCCGCTTGATGCCGGGGCGGCGCTGGTCCGACGGGCTCCACCAGGCGGTGGAAGCCAAGGAAAACGTCAAAATCGAGCGCGAGAACCAGACGCTCGCCACCGTCACCTTCCAGAACTACTTCCGTATGTACAAGAAGCTGGCCGGTATGACCGGTACGGCTGAGACGGAAGCGCCCGAATTCGCGAAGACCTACAACATCGACGTTATCACCATCCCGACCAACCGGTCCATGGTTCGTATCGACAACATGGATATGGTCTACCGCACTGAGGAAGAAAAATTCCGCAATGCGGCCAAAGAGATCAAGACGCTGAACGAGAAAGGCCAGCCGGTGCTCGTCGGCACGATCTCAATCGAGAAGAGCGAACGACTGTCGGGCATTCTGAAGCGCATGGGCGTACCGCACGAAGTGCTGAACGCCAAGAACCACGAGCGCGAAGCCTTCATCGTGGCGCAGGCGGGCCGCTACAAGGCTGTAACCGTTTCGACTAATATGGCCGGCCGCGGTACCGACATTCTGCTGGGCGGTAATGCGGAATATCTGGCGAAGGAAGCGCTGCGGAAGGCTGGCAAAGATCCCGAATCCATGCAGATTTCGGCGGTTGGAACGCCGGAGCGCATCGAATGGGACCAGACCTACCAGAAGTACAAAGCGCAGACCGACAAGGAACACCAACAGGTTGTCTCGGTCGGCGGTTTGTTCATCATGGGTACCGAGCGGCACGAGTCCCGGCGTATCGACAACCAGTTGCGTGGACGCGCCGGCCGCCAAGGCGATCCTGGCGCTTCCCGGTTCTATCTCTCTCTGCAGGACGATCTGATGCGCATCTTCGGCGGCGAGCGCATCCAGAACCTGATGCTGCGCTTGGGCATGGAAGAAGACGTGCCCATCGAGTCGAAGCTGATCACCAAGCGAATCGCGGCCGCCCAGAAGGCAGTGGAAGCGCAGAACTTCGCGGCCCGTAAGCATCTGCTCGAGTACGACGACGTGATGAACAAGCAGCGCAAGGCGATCTATACGCTGCGCCGGTCGCTGCTCGAAGGCGGTGATCAGAAACAAACGATCCTCGATTACGTCAAAGGTATTGTGGGCACTTATCTCGACAGCCGCGTTGCCGAGAACGTGCGCCCGGACCAGTGGGACCTCAGCGGGCTGCAATCCGATGTGCTGACGCAGTTCGGCGTCGAAGTGCCGGTTGCGTCGATGCAAGGGCTGTCGCGGGTCGAAATCGATGAGCTGATCTTCGAGCGTCTCCAGCGCCGCTACGACGAAAAGGAAGCGATGGTTGGACCGGAGATGATGCGGGAAACCGAACGCATCATCATGCTGAACGTCATCGACAACCACTGGAAAGATCACCTGCTGGCGATGGATCACCTGAAGGAAGGCATCGGCCTTCGCGGCTATGGTCAGAAAGATCCGCTGGTCGAATACAAGCGCGAGAGCTTCTCGTTGTTCGAAGAAATGCGCGACCGGATTGAGGACGATACGGTTCGGTATCTGTACTTTCTGCAAGCGGCGGAATCACCGTCGGGTTATCCGTACGAGGAAGACGAGAGCGGCTATGACGATGAAGACGGCTCAGACGGAGACGGCACACCGGAACCGGTGACTGTTACCGCCGAGCAACAGCGCGCTACCCAGTCTGTCTTCGAAGACTTCACACGCAACATCGAGCGTAAGAAGCAAAAGGAACTGGACGCGATCCAATTCGTCGGGCCGACGACTGCCAATCCGACCAAGCAGGCCGTCAACAAGTACAAAGACGTGGGCCGGAACGATCCGTGCCCGTGCGGTAGCGGGAAGAAATACAAGAAATGCCACGGAGCCTCTGCCTAATTCTGCTGGCCG
>JAIBAQ010000346.1 GCA_019695095.1 Candidatus Hydrogenedentota bacterium | reverse complement strand
GTGGATCTTCTTGCCCTTCTCGCTCCAGAACCGTATCGCGCTATCGATCAACGACCAATCGTAGATGCCTTCACGCGGTTCGAGCGCCGCCCAATCCGACAAGACAGCCACCGTATCGACTTTGCCCCACACGGTCCCGTCATTGAGAAAAGGAATGGTGCGCCCTTCGTCGGTGTAGTGCGGATAGGCATTGACGATATACACCCAACCCATGTGTGGATTGTGCAAGGTCTCGCCGGTTTCATTTGGAAAAAATGTCGCAGCGGGCGCGCTTGCGGCAATCGCGAGTGCCGCGGCGATGGCTGTTCTATATGAACGCATCCGCATTCGACGTACCCCCCGAGTCTTTCTGAATGCGATCACTATCCGGATTAGTCCATCGGAACCTCAATCAACAAAAACTGGCATGAGGTTACCGCATCGACGGCGACGGCTTCAGTTTCCGTAATGCCGATGCCATCGCGAGAACTCAGCGTCTCCTCGCCGATCTGCGCGACCCCATCTATGATAAAGGCATAAAGCCCCTGGTTTCCCTCACCCAATCGATACTCCATACTTGATCCCGCATCAAGCCGGCCCAACGAGAACCGCGCGTTCTGACTGATGCGCAACGCCGCTTCGGAATCGTCCGGCGAGACCACGGCCAGCAGGCCATTTCCGTTAAGGAGCGCGGAGAAGTCCTTTTCGTCGTATCGCGGAGTCAGACCTCTCCGCGACGGAAGGATCCAGATCTGCAAGAAGCTCACCGCCTCAGTTTTCGAGTGATTGTACTCGGAATGAAAGATTCCCGTGCCCGCGGACATGACTTGGAGTCTGCCTGGACGCAAGACTCCCGTTGCGCCGGTGCTGTCCTTGTGTTCCAACGCGCCCGACAGCGGGATCGTCACGATTTCCATGTCGCGGTGAGGATGCGTACCGAATCCCGCGCCCGGTGCAACAACGTCATCATTCAATACGCGCAACGCGCCAAAGCGGACGCGATTCGGATCGTAGTATTCGCCAAAACTGAACGAATGCCTGCTGTTCAGCCAATCGGTGGTTGTAGTACCGCGCGATTCCGCGCGATGGATGATCGTCTTCATGGTCGTTCCTCCGAGGTCGTACAATCGCCATCTACGATAGAAACAAATCCACAAAACGCTTTATGCTCGCCACAACGTGATATACTCCGAAACCGGGACGTGAGGTGACTGCAGAAAGTTGCAATGAATAGACGTTTCTCGGTTTCGGTGGTATTGGTATTAGCGCTGGGCGTGCTCTATACGCTTGCGCTGCAATCGCTTCTCCCCGCACAGGAAGTCTTCTTCAGCGGCGACGGTGGTGAGAAAGCCATGCAGATGCGCCAGTATGCCGCCGGACAGTTTCATGTCGATTTGCGCCTTGCCCGCAACACCTGGACGGAAGACCTGTGGCGGCAGGGCCTTCTTCCGTTGGATCTCACCTTCTTCGTCATCAACGATAAGGTGTACAGCATTTTTCCGTACACCTTTCCATTTGTGACGGCTCCGTTCTACGCGGCATTCGGAATGCGCGGAGTCTGTCTGATTCCCCTTGCTTCGGTATGGTGTCTGTGGCTGGCAGCCGCAATGGCCTTGCGCCGGATCGATCCAAATCCGCTGCGCCGGGCAGGCCTTCTCGCGGCGCTCATATTCGCCTGCCCGATCACGCTCTATTCCGCCACCTATTGGGAGCACCCGGTGGCCGCGGCGCTGTCTTTCATCGGGTTCTTGTACACGCTGGGCACAGAGAAACGTCGCGATTCCATGCTCCGCGCGGCACTCTTTGGCATAACGCTCGGGGTCGCGGGCTGGTTCCGCGAAGAATGCATGGTCTTCGCCGCCATCGTTCTCGCCGTCTCCTTCTTTCACACCAGACGCTTTGCAGGCAATCGCGCATGGTTCGCGTACGCGGCAGGAACATCGTTCACAATTCTTGGGTACATTGCGCTCAACGTATGGATCTATGGAAACCCGCTCGGAACTCATTCCATACAACGAGGAATTGACGTACCAATCGCTCAGCGCGTCTACAACGCCGCCAATTGGTCATTCGAAATGTACGAGAGCTACCTGCACACCATGCCGATCGTTTTGTTCGGTGCGGGCCTTTTTGTGGCGCTTCTGCGGCTTGCGCCACGGCGCCTGGATCGCGAAGCCTGGGCACTCATGGCCGTTGTTGCGGTATCCCTCATCGGGACCGGCGCCATCGTCCCGAGTCATGGCGATTACCAGATTGGTCCGCGGTTCTTGTTTCCCATCGTCCCAGTAGCCTGGCTGCTGATTGCGAAGTGGTGGCGCGAAGTCGATTCTCTGCGTGTTCCAGTTCTGCGAATCGGTTTTGCGTGTGTTTTTCTGATCACACTAGCGCTCGGCGTCAAACGCGATGCCATCGACGGCGCCATGATTCTCAGAGACAATTACAGCACGCGTGTGGCACCCGCGTTGGACATGCTATTGAGCCGCCCGGAAACCGCCGTGGCTGTCTCCAATCAGGCCGTATCTCAAGAGTTGGGCGTCGCGATGAAGGACAAAGACTTCTTCCTGGTCAAGACCGCCGAGAATTGGGAAATGCTTGCCACTGCCGTGCGCGAAAGAGACGATACGGGTCTCCTTTTCATTGCGCTGGGCGACGAGACAACCGAATTCGATTCGGTCATACGTTCCGTGAACGACGCCGCGTTGTCCATCACGCAACTGGGCCGGTATGGGCGACACTTCTACTTCTACACGGTCAGGTTCGCGAATTGATCGGCTTTGTCCCTGCTACGATGGATTCCGGTTCACCGTCTGCGCCGCCTGACGCTGCAGCCGGTTAATCTGCTGTTGAGCGCGCATGGCCTGCGTCGTTCCAGGTTCCAGGGACACAACGGACTGATATGTGCTGATGGCTTCCGCCAAATTGCCGCTCCGCCGGTATGCTTCCCCCAAGCGAAGGTACAAATCGGCATTCCCGGGCTGAAGCTCAATCGCCGAAAGCAGCGTCGCCTGAGCCTCCGCGTACTGCCCCATCTGCTGGTACGTTTGCGCGAGATTCATTTGCGCGGCGATGTTGCCCGGAGTTGTCTGGAGTACGCTCTGGTACTCGCCCAATGCCGACGAAAGGTCTCCCGTGCGGCGGTAATAGTCCGCCAAGGCCATGTGCGCTTGCGTGGATGCCGGCGAGGAACTTACCCAATCCGTGAGCAGCGCACCCTCGTCGGCGGTCATCCCCAGCCTGCGGTATAACGCCGCGGAGTTCGCATACGAGTTCGAACTGTTCCCCGACATCTCCTGGTACAACGAAAGTTGCGTCGCCGCTTCCGAATTCATCCCCAACGATTCGTATGTGCGCGCAAGATTGAGATACGCCTGCGCATCGTTCGGGTGGGCGTTCGACCAATCCTGGTAGGTGCGCAACGCCTCTTCTGGCATGCCCAATTGGTTGTACGCTTGCGCCAGCGCCTTGTAGTCCTTCGCGCTCAGCGATTGAGACTGCTCGGCGGTCTGTAGCTGCGACAACGCCGACGAATAGTCTCCTTGCCGAATCGATTGCATGGCGGTAGAAATCTGACGGCTGATGGCGGACCC
>JAIBAQ010000345.1 GCA_019695095.1 Candidatus Hydrogenedentota bacterium | reverse complement strand
GGAGTCCGGTTGATCGCCGCAAGTGCCACCGACGCGTTGTCGATGATGCGGTTGATAACCATCTCCTGCGCGGCCGGGTCGATGGGCGCGGCGTCTGCTGCTACCGCCGCAATCTTCCACGCAAGCTGGTGGGTCTTTTCCAAGGGGACCTTGGAGGGAAATACCGAAACGGTATGGTTCTTCATGCAGTCAGACTATCCCCGTGCCAGAGTTGCTGTTCCGCAGCGCTTACCGAACGTAGGCGGCAAACCGGACTATACTACTCTTCGACGGACGCTTGCTCAAGGCGAAACAACACGTCGCTTTGGCGTATCAAAGGCGGCCGAGCACACTGAAGGCTAAGGCCCCAGTGGAGAACGGACTACCTATTATGCCTCCCTATCGAACCAAGCCGTAGATCAGCATATCGCAGTACTCGTCTCCTTTCTTCACGGCCTTCCGCAAACGCCCTTCCAGGGTAAAGCCGTTCTTCTCAAGCACCCTCGCGGAGGCCGGGTTCCAGCCGAATACACAGGCTTGGAGACGCATCACACCGAAACGGCTGAAAATGTGGTCGACCATGAGCTTGCAGGCTTCCGTAGCGATTCCTCTTCCCCAACACGGTTCTGCAAGCCAGTAGCCGAACTCCAACTCATGCTCGTGAATCGCGTCTTCCAGGCGGTGGCATCCGATTCCGCCCGACACACGGCCTTCCACCTCGATGCAGAAGATGCGACCGGCCATGGACTCGTCACTTGAGCGTGCAATGAATGACTGCGCGTCTTCGATGGCATAGGGATGCGGAAACCGGCTGGTCAGATTGCGCCAGATGTTCCTATTGTTGGCCACAATGGCCAATTCTTCGGCATCTTCCGTGCGAAACGGACGCAGCGTGCATTTGGAACCGTGCAATTCCATGAGCGTACCTCCTGGCGTTTACTTAACAGCATGGTCCATGCGCATCGCCCGGGCAAATTACGGAGCTTGACTCTTGGCATGCCTGCGCCGTATACGTTGCATGGATTGCTCACCGCGAATGCTTCGGGCACGGAGTCGCACGCGATACGCAATGGTTTAGGCAATCGGTTCGTAGACCGTTTCCGTCGGGGGGCAGATTAAGGTCTGCACAATGGGACGAGGGTGAATTCCATGATGGCGACGGTCGTGACGGTACTTATTATCAGTAGTGCGGCGCATTCCAGCGCGGGCGTGTGGACCACGCAAGACCACTACGGCGATTTCCAAATCGTACTCTCCGAGCATGCCAACGATTCCGAGAAGTTGGCGGCAAACGAATTGCAGCGGTACTGGAAAGGGGTCCTCGGACACTCCCCTGACATTCTCACCGCCACATCCGGCAAACCTACGATATGGCTCGGTTTCGATCCGGTTCCTCCAGCACTCCTCAACGGTGTCGAGCCGGCATCCTTTTCCGATCAGGAGTTGTGGATCAAAACACTAACGCACGATGGCCAACCCAATCTCATCATCGCGGGAGGCAAAGAGCTAGGAACCCTCTACGGCGCATATCAGTTCATTGAGGACTACTTGGGTGTGCGCTGGCTTGCCCCCGGCGAAACGTACGTCCCGAAAACGCCCAAATCTCTGCCCAACATTGACGTCAGGTATAAACCGAGCTTCGAGTTTCGCTACTCGACCTATTTCAACAACATTTCCGACCGTGAAGGTCTGCAGTATTATCGCCAGGTCCACCGCTGGTTGCCTGGCCCAAACTTCGGGTGTCACTCGTTCTACCGCATGGTGCCCCCCGAGAAGTACGGCAAGGAACACCCTGAATACTTCTCCATGGTGAACGGAAAGCGGACCTTTCCGACAACGACCGGCTACTACAACGCGCATCCCCCTGCAGATCAGGCAGGCAAATTGGCGCAATTGTGCATGAGCAATCCCGAAGTGGCGGAAGTCATCATGCAACGGCTTCGCGAGGACATTAAGGCAAATCCCAACGAGAAGACCCATCACATCAGTCAAATGGACTGGGGCGGCAATTGCGAGTGCGAGCAATGCAAGGCAGTTGACGACCGCGAAGGCACCCCGATGGGTTCGGTATTGACAGGGCTCAACCGCGTCGCGGACATGCTTGCGAAAGAGTACCCCGGCCACATGATCGAGACGCTCGCGTATACGTACACGCGCAAACCGCCCGCGCACCTCGCGCCGCGGCCCAACGTCGCCATCAAACTGTGCAGCATCGAATGTGACTTCTTTCGGCGATTCGATGACAAGCGATCAAAACTAAACCGTACCTTTGCGGAAGACATCGACGCGTGGTCGAAGATCGCGCCGCGTCTGCACGTGTGGGATTACACGACCAACTACTACAACTTTCAAATGCCGATGGTGAATTTCCACGTGCTGCAACCGAACATGCAGTTCCTGGCCGCTCACAACGTGAAAGGCATGTTCCCGCAAGGTTCCTACGATACCGTGGCGGAATTCGCGCCACTGAGAGCGTATATGCTCTCGAAGCTCATGTGGAACCTTAATATTGATTTCGATGCGGTGATGAAGGAGTTCATCGACCTCTACTACCAAGAGGCCGCTCCGTATGTTCGCGACTACATCGCGCTATTGACGAAACGAGTGGATGACGCGAAGGCCGTATTGAACTTCAATGACAAAGGCGCATGGTACGACGTGAAAACGGTCGAGAAAGCCCAAGCCCTCTTCAAAGAAGCTTACGCGAACGTCAGTTCGGACGTGACGCGCCGGCGCCTAGACATCGTGCATGCGACCGTGCAGTACGCCGCACTGACATGTCCTCCGCAAATGACAATCACCAAGGACAAGATCGTTCTCACTCGGCCTCCCAGCCAGACGCTGGAAGAGTACTTCGCGATGCTCAAAAGCTACGATGTGAAGAACATCGTCGATTACTTCCCGCTCGAAGACTTTCTTACACAGCTTCACGGGGTCACTCCGCCGCGGCACAGCGAATCCGCGCTGTTGAAGCTGGAAAACGAACGCAATCTCCTTTGGGTTGCGCCGCAACTTGAAGGCAGTATCCTCCGGTGGCGCGACAAGGCACTTCGTGCGGAACTCCTCACGGGCTACAAAACCTACAGTCACGGCGTGGGAACGTGGCAAGACTGGACCATCACACCCGGGGTCGCGGAGAAGCGTGTCGCCCTCACGTATGAGACCGTGGCATCGGACAAGACCGGGGTGACTCTGAAGGCGCGCCTCGATTCGGGCTTGTTGCTGGAGAAGCGCATCGAGCTCAATGCCGGCACGGTCAACGTCGCGTTGACACTGGTAAATGATACCGATGCCCCCATTGCGCCTGCGATTAAGGTCCACCCCGAATTCTACACGCAGGGCCCGTATCGCCCCGAAATATGGGGCCTCGGCAACCAGGGATGGCGTATGCTCAACAAGGACATTCGCGAAACCATCGCCGCCTACGGAGAACGGCTCCCTGTCAATGATCTGACCCGCCTGGCGGCGCATGTTCCGGAGAAACGACTGACCATCTTCACCGACTTTTCCGGGCAGAGTTCGGTCGCAGCTTTGTTGTACTTCTACAACGCCGCGAAAAGCGCCTGCCAAGTCAACTTGGAACTGATCCCAGTGA
>JAIBAQ010000344.1 GCA_019695095.1 Candidatus Hydrogenedentota bacterium | reverse complement strand
CGAATTTGCAAGTTCTAGAAGTTGCGCATTCAGAATCGACTGTCCGATTAGATTGTCCGCACCTTGTCCGTTTATCCGGAAGGTGTCGGCCTGCTTTACCTCACCATTGGTGTCTACTGTCAAAGTGCAAAGAGAGTACGTTGCGGCCGGGCCACGTAGGCCTCGCGCCCTCTTTAAAAGGGATCCTGCGACATCGTCAAAGAATGTGATGCGGATGTCTTGTGGCCCCGACGCGTAAAGGCAAAATAGCTCCCACAGCCATTCGCCAACACTCGTGCTGTCATGGTCTTGCTTCCCCGGCGGTGGATGATCGTAGTCCCCGTCCCGCAACAGCACGTTATACCGACGCGCACCGGTTGCGCGCATGAATTCATAGATTCGGGCAGGATCATTGTCAGGATCTACGACAATTAGGACGCCGTCCAGCACGCCCGCCTGCCGCGCTCTCTTGAGGGTACCTTCAATCTGATCGTAAACGCTTCGGTTGCGTAGCCCCTTACGATGCTTGTCGTTCTCCGCGGCGAAGCCATCAACTGATACTGAGAACGTCAGGTTCGTCCGAAATCGGAGTAGCAGATTCTCAAGTTCGGCATTGAAGATGGTGCCATTCGTCTGGATGCTGAGCGCCACATCGGGAACCTTGCGCACGATTTCGGCGATGCATTCGTGTAGCCGCGCAATGCCGAACAATAGTGGCTCGCCGCCGTGAAAGACCACTTTGACCTTCGTTCGCTGCGACTTGTACAGCGAAACGATGTTCTCTGTAAGCGCGCGGAGAACGTCCTGCGACATCCTGCGGGGCATCTGCTTCCACGAGGTATCTTGCCCGTGGAAAATGTAGCAATAGCTGCAATCCATGTTGCATCGGCTTGCAACCTTGACTACTAAAGTGGCGACCTCAATACGTCTCGCCATGCCATTATCGGGGGTTACGACTTCGTCTGTTCACCGTGTACTTGGCTGTCGCCACCAGTGCTCTTGTCGTAGTGCCGGTCATAGTTGCCACCAGGCCCCCCGCCACGGTTGTAATCCGTGAAGGCGTTCTCCGAGGCCAGCATTTTCATTCCGGCGCGCAAGTCTGCTTCAATCTTTGCCAAGTATTCGGGGGATACTTGCACTTCGAACTTAGGTTTCATGGCGTACGGTTCACTCCTCTTAGGTTCCGTCGTCGCGGCGGGTCAATTTGCCGCACCGTTTGTCCCAATTAATGATCCCAAAATCGTCCGCCACATACAACCTGAATCGACGGAAGCCCCAACCGGCGGACGCTGCATCACCGCCGTAGCGGACTCGAACCAGAGCTGAAGTGTCCTAGTACTGGCCACCCAGGGCGAACCGGCCCGAGTAGCGGTGGAGTTGCCTGCGGCGCAGGCCAACGGCCGCGAGGTGACTTGGCCGTCCGTGGTGTTCCTGCGGCGCACTGGTGTGCGCCCCACGTGCCTGCAATCAGATGGCAGTCATTCCGGTCGCCCACAAGATGGCGGTCAAGATGATCTGGAGGGCGCTACCCCTCGCGCCACTGGTCACGGCGTTGAAACAAACAGCTGCCACGCGCAAATTTGTGGTCAGAACGAACCAACCGGTTCCGGCTGGCGAAGTCTGACGGGACCAGAAAAACCGAGCTATACCTCTAGATCGATCAGGCGTGGACAATCCGCCTAGGCAAGTTCCGCGCTCGGCTCGACTTACCGGCGTCCCAAGTTGAAGGTTTAGCTGGTGACCGGCATGATCGTTAGGGCCATCTGTTCTGCGGAGAATTCGCTGCGCTCTACGCCAGAACGGTTGTCGTACGGCCGGCCCTTTGCCGGAATTTCTACCTCAGGTCGATACCAAATCCTAGGTTAAGGGGACAATATGCAAACCGCAATTGGCACAGCTCAAGCCCAAGGCAAGCGTTGGCTTCTACCCGATGCCGTGCCGCCTTTCGGCCATTAGGGAAGATTCGCCCGTTTGCCGGCAATCGCAGTCGATGCGTCCGTACCACGACGCAATGTGGCAGGTCGCTTTGAGTCTTCGAAACTAATGCGATTTCTGCACTTCTAGCTCCGACCTGCCTAGCCTCATCCAATCAAGTCTTCGTGCAGTGCAAGCCAAGCCGAAAGCGGCTGCAAGTGAGCAAGAAGATTCCGCGCTTCCCGCAGGCGCTCAATGGTTCTTCGAGTCCGCGCATCTATACCAGCCCCTCGTAGCACAAAGGCTAGTTGGCCAATGCTTAGATCTTGCAGTCGCTCAAACTTGCCGTCGTCGAGTTCGACGGGCAGGCTGACGAACGCCTGGAGTCTGGGAAGCAATTGGACTCGCCGCTCTTCAATCCATGGAAGATAGATGCCCGCTTGTGCTGACCAAACGCGCCGATCAAGCGCTTCTGCATCACGGACGGCCAAGTACGCCGAATGCAAGACCCGGTTACCATCCATTCCATAGACTGCGCCGGATTCCCATCCCAGTTCTGCACATGTGTCCCACCCTCGCTTGCAGGCCCAAGTTCGCAGGAACTCCTGGGGTGCCGCGACGGTTGCCTCGTCGACACCGCACATCGCTTCGACAAGTTCCAAGTCCCATAGTGCCAATCGCGAAACAACCTCCGCCACGAACGCACGCTTCTTGGGCGAAGTAGTCTTGCCTCGAAGAATAAGGGTAGCGAGGATGTAGGCGTCGCACTCGTCGGCACAGTCGTCCCATTTCATCACATCCAACGTGACATCAGGCGTCGGTGCGAACGGGACCTGACCCGAGGCCATCTCCAAGATGATACCCATCCGTTCACCCACGTCCACCGACCGTACCGCTTCCGCGTAATCCTGTAAGAACCGGCGCCATAAACCAGTGTTCGTGTCACAAACCCGGGGCGCATGAACGAGCGCCCCGCGGAGCCGCTCGTCCTGCGCTAGAGACCTCGCTGTCGTTGCCGCGTCCACGGGTACTGAACCAAGGACCGCTGTATAGATGGAGTCAATTGGCGTACGGTCATCGTTTGCGCGAGTCTCACAGTAATACCTTCCACACAGTTCCACTGTACGCAAGGCGTCATCGAAGCCTTGGGGTGCATTGGCCGGCCAAAGGATGACGACGTTCGATCCCGAGATGACGCGGTTGGCGACCGTTTGGACGAACGTATGGGGCCCTGGCAGCCTCCAAAGATCGACAGCCATCGGAAGCTATGCAAGCAGACGGGACACGACGGGATCCACCTTCCAACCGCTCGCGGAAGCCCCAATAAGCTGCAACATCTCTGCCCACTCGACCCACGCTCTTAGAGCTTCCGGACGGAGCCCTTCGTATTCGTCACCGCTCGCAAAACTCTCTAGGACATCAAGAGGTTCCCCCTGCAGTTCGTTTACAAGCCGGAGGGCACTTCTCGCCTCCACGGAATCGAGGCCAAACTCCACACGGAGAGCATCGACATGGTCCCCGGAGCTGACGTACCGCTCGATAGCTTCGCAAAGCTGACCAACCTCATGGCATTGTGGTGGAAGTCGGTAAAGCAGCGTTGGCCAATAGCCGCTCGCATTTCGCAAACGCGCTCGCGTATTCGGATTCCCTCCGACGATCTGCATGTCCTCGAGCCACCGCTGCA
>JAIBAQ010000343.1 GCA_019695095.1 Candidatus Hydrogenedentota bacterium | reverse complement strand
GCTCCGACGAGCGATGTGATGATCCCGATGGGTGTTTCGCCGGTCATGACTTTGCGGGAAACGATGTCGCACACGCAGAGGAAAGCTCCGCCCGCGAACAGCGTCATGGGCATGAGCACGCGGTGGCGCGAACCGGTCAGCGCGCGAACAGCGTGCGGCACGATGAGTCCGACGAATCCGATGGGTCCCACCTTCGAGACGATGATCCCCGTCATCAGCGAGCACACGAGAAACGTCGTGATCTGCAGTCGTTTCACGTTGACGCCGCGACCCGAGGCGAGTTCTTCGCCGAAGCTGAGTTGATCGAACTTTGCCGCTTGCGCCAACAGCACGATGACGCACGGCGTGACGCCAATGACCAACGCGATGACCGGTTCGTAGCCGATGATGTCGACGCCGCCCATGAGCCAACGGTCCATGTTCACAAGACGGTCGGGTTGCGCGAGGTAACGCATGAACAGAATGCCTGAGTTGGCGAGTAGTCCGAGCGTTACGCCGGCGAGCAGCAACACGGAAGGAGCCATGCGCGTGCTGCGCGTGGCCATCGCGTAGATGAGCAACATATCCACCGCGGCAAACGCGAACGCGGACACCTGCACAAGAGAGAAGCCCAACACATCGAAAGAGACTACCGTGTCGGAAAGCAGGCGCGCGCCGGGCCACGCTGATGCGGCGCCCGCGGCTGCGATGGCCTGCAAGGCGATGGTGGCGCTCCACGCGCCCAACGCGCCGAAGCTGTCGATGCCCAGGGTATACGGCGTGGCAAGCGGATTGCGCAGCAGCGCTTGAAACGCGCACCCCGCAAGGGAGAGTCCGCAGCCCGTAATGAATGCGGCAAGTGTGCGCGGCAAGCGCTGGTTAATCAGTATGCTGAGCGCGGGGGCTTCGTTCATGGGTGTGCCGCTATGCCACTCCGCAAGGGCCTGAGTCAGGCTGACACGCTCGGTGCCAATGGCGAGACTCGCAACAAACAGGACCACGCATGCTGCGAGAATCGTGATGACCACGACCGCGTGTGGCAATCGTGACTTCATGGCGCCACTCCCTGCGGCATGTCCGCGGACACCAATAGCGCTCCGGTGAGCGGATGCCTGCACACACGAATGGGAGCGCCATACGCACGCGACAGCAGGGATTCCGTCACGACGTCTTCGGGTTTACCAACGGCAACGGGTTTGGGTTCGCTGCGTGACAACAGCAGCAACTGGTCGCAATAGGATGCCGCCAGATTCAAATCATGGGTCACCGCGCACACACCATAGCCGTTGCGCGCAAGACGTTGAAGCAGACTGAAAATCTCGGCCTGGTGGTGAATGTCGAGCGCGGACGTCGGTTCGTCGAGCAGGAGCAAACTGGGTTCCTGGGCGAGAATACTGGCAAGCAGCACACGTTGCCGTTCGCCGCCTGACAAAGACATGAAGTCGCGCTCTCTCAAATCTTCAGTCTCGGTGTCTCGCAGACAGCGCTCGGCAATGGCCTTATCGCTTTGCCGCATCGCGCCGAGCGCGCCCAGATAAGGGAATCGCCCAAGGCATACCACCTCAAATACTCGTAGCGAAAACACCGGAGTAGCGGTTTGCGGAAGAAACGCGACAACTTGCGCGCGCTCGCGATGCGAGTAGGACGTGATGGGGCGTCCGTCAAGAAGAACACGCCCTGCACGGGCTCTCTCGAATCCACTCAGCACCCTAAGCAAGGTACTCTTGCCAGAACCGTTCGGCCCAACGATGCCTGTCATCGCGCCGCCCTGAACTCGTATCAAAACGTCCGAGAACACGTCGCCGCCCTTCGGATAGGCGAAGGCAAGCGACTGTGCTTCGAGGCATCGGGTCATGGTGCGGGTAACTCGATGCCGGGATGTAACATCTCGGCGAGTTTGCGTGCGGTAAGCGCAATGCGCGGACCCGGCCGCAATCCGTACGATTCCATGAAGAGGTACACGCGCTTGTTCTGCACCGCAGGCAACGAAGGGAGCTCGTTCCAATCGGCCACGAACTCGGCCTGCTGTTCGGGCGTGAGCGGTTCGCCGGAATGGAACTCGACGATTACGTCAGGGGCGCGCATCACGATAGTCTCCTTCGACGCCTCGAAATAGGGATCGTTGACGTCGTTGAAGATGTTCTCCCCTCCGGCTACGTCTGTCAACTCCGCGAGAAAGGAAGACTTCCCCACGGAGAACAAGTTGTTCAGGTCGTGATTCGTGCGCGTGTTGATGAGAAGGACCTTTGGACGCGGCTTCCCTCCCACTTTCTCGCGAATCGTATCGAGTTGAACGGTGATCGAATTCCAGAGGGCCGTGGCCTTATCCGGGCATTCCAACGCCTCGCCGATATTGACGATACTTGTGTGAATGGACTCCATGTTGTCCATGTGAGCATTCAGGATCGGGATGTTGTATTGCTTGGCAAGTTCCGAGAGCTTTTCGTGGCGACCGGGGAGAATCAACAACGACGGGCGCAACACGGCGATGCGCTCCAAATTCGGATCGAGGTACCCGCCGAGTCTTTCTTTTGAAAGGGCTTCGGGAGGATAGTCGCAGAACGATGTGATCCCGACAATCCTATCGCCTTGACCCAAAGCAAACACGGTCTCGGTGAGGTTCGGGCCAAAGGTAACAATGCCGCCATGCTTTGTGTCGCGGGGAGCGGGTAACGACGGGGCGCCGCACCCAAGACAAACGGCGAGCGCGACGAATGTCGCGAAGCACGTTGCGCGTATCTTTCGCATGCTAGTGTCCGCAGTGTATCCCTTCGTCGCGCCCACCTCGTTGCTTGTGCTTAACGGAATTTGGCGATACGCGCAGCCACATCGTTCGCAAAACGTTCGATGAACTGCTGGACGTATTGGGCCACGTCAAGACTGTCGTCTTTGATGAGCGGAGTCAGGTCCATTCCAAAACAGATGCCGGTCGTGGCGTCGGTGCTGTGCGAAGCGTGGTACGTTGCATGCGCGCGTCGTCGTCCTAAGGTGGCAAGATCGTAACGCTTTCCGCCGGCTACCTGCGAATCGAACACGCCCAACAGGGCGAATTGCAGGTTCTCGTGCGCGGAACAATCGAAAGCGACTTTATCGGTATCAACGAGCCAATCGAGGTCGCGCCACACTTCGCATCCGTACAGGGCCTGCGGCCGCTCGCTGCTTGGAAGGCTGCGAATCGCCGCGATGAGCTTGAGCGTCACGCCGACGTGCGTGTCATGCTTGTCGGCGAGATTGTGCGTATAAACCACTTGAGGACGGGTCTTCTTCAGCAAGAGCACAAGGTCTTCGACCGCCCGCGTGTCGGACGCGCTTTTGATGGCGGACGACGGATAGTCGAGCAGTGCCTGGGCCGAGTACTCACCGACCATCGCGGCCTTCTTCTGCTCCAATTGACGAATCACGCGCATCTGCTCGTCGGTATAGTCCTTGTACACGTCGTCGCGCGGCGAGCCGCTGCCGTTCGTCACCACAACGCCGCAAAACCACTTGTCTTTCTGCTGAAAGCACTTGATGATGCCGTCGTAGGCCATGATTTCGATGTCGTCTTGATGCGCGGCCACGCAAAGATGCGTCGTGCGCGCGAGGGCTTCATCCACCGGCAATCCATCGGGGACGTACAACA
>JAIBAQ010000342.1 GCA_019695095.1 Candidatus Hydrogenedentota bacterium | reverse complement strand
GCATGGGCAGGAAAGCAGTCTCATTCTCGCAAAAGCTTGACTTCACGGATAGTTGCGACGGCCCTCTAATTCTTGGCGGGGTGAGCGGAGCGGATGGGGGATTAACCACCGACATCGGCATAAAGATCGGCAGATTAAAGGTAAGTACCTATAAACTAATGGTTTAAGCTACAATCTTGTGGATAAAAAGGTACTGCTATCAAATAAAGGGACTCTGGAAAGGCTGTGGATATTGGTGGAAATGGGATTGGAGGGGTCTGGGAGGCTCGCGGCGGGGAGATTCTGGTGGAGGCTGGTAGACGGGTAGGGTGGGGTAGATCGGGGCTGGATTGGGGGCGTGGAGGGGCGAGTCTCGGAGAGCGTGATATACACGACTACCCTGTTTGATATACAAATGAGGGGGTGTTGATATACAAGGATTGGGGTTGTGGGTACAGTCTGTGATATACAAGGAGATATACATGAAAGAGAAGTCGATATTGATTCGCGTGTCGGGGGATGAGATGGAGCGGATTACGAAGTTGGGGGGCGAGAATCGGTCAGAGTGGATTCGGGCGAAGCTGCTTTCGCGGGACTCGCTGGATGCGCCGAAGGCCATGATGGATGCGTGGACGGCATGGGCGGCGTTGCAGCAGAAGACGTTTCCTGAATGGGCGTGCGAGATGCTGGAACTGGCGATGGCCCATCAGAAGAAAAAACAAGAAAAGTCCTTGACGCCACAAGCGTAGGGTGTACTCTCCTGTACTTATGAAGATTCAAGCTGTCGTTGATGAGGAGTTGGGCGAGCGCATAAAGACGCTGGCCGCGCAAGACGGGCGTTCGGTCAGCCAGTGGGTTGCCCGCGTGCTTGCTTGTTGGGTGTCGGGTAAGACGGACGACGAACGCAGGAAAAACTTGGAGGCACTTGGGAAATGATCGGACACAATGACTTGGTTCTGAACGAAGCGACGATGAAGCAGGCGGTCCAGCTTTGGATCGACAGCAAATTCAAAGGCAACTCCCCCATCGTCAAGTCGGTAAGGGATGGCCGCGACGGGCCGTGCACCACCTTCACGGTGCTGCTTTCTGGTTGCGACGACCTTCCCGATTTCACAAAGCCGCCGCTGGCCTAACAAGGGAAGGGGGAGGCGTGAAGGGGTGCAACATTTCGCGGGGCGACCCGCTGGGCGAGCTTGAGCGGCATCTGCGCGAGGACTTGGGATGGAAGTACACCGGGCTGCTCTTGCAGGTGCGCGACATTCGAGATGCGGTTTACGCCGACCACGGACTGCCGCCGCCGTCAGAACCCGTCAACCATGAGGAGGGGCCAGCGTGAAGCCGTCAGTCACGAAATTCGCGCAGGCGGCCTACACGCACGCTCTGTCTCTGGCGTACGCGGCAAAATCGGGGCCGTCTACCGACGAACATCTTGCCTACTTGTCGGGCTATGGACAGGCCATTGAGGACATTTGCGGAAAGGCCGAGGCGTCCCACATGCGCAGCATCGCCATCAGCGAATTGCGTGAGTCCCAACTGAGAAAGAGGAAGCCATGAAACGATACGAGCCTTGCGGAGAAGATATGTGCGAAGCCAAAGACGGCGAGTACGTCCGCTTCGATGACCTGCCGGGGTGGGTTTCCACGAAGGACAGGTTGCCCGAGGAGGACTTTCAACGGCGCATCCTCATCTGTTGGCGCAGGGTTCCAGACCAGCCTTGCGAGGTTCATGTCGCTATATTCCATCAGCCATACGCGCACGAACCGCAAAGATTCGAGTCCATCGACGACGGCGGGTGGGATACCGCGCATATCGAAGAAGTCTCCCACTGGATGCCGTTACCCGAGGCGCCGAAATGAGCGAAAGCCTAGCCCTTCTCATCGTCGGCATCGCGGCCATCACGCTCCTCGCCATAGCCTACCTCGCGTTTTCGTCGAGGCGAAACGTCTACTTCTCCGCCTCCTGTCCCTGCTGTAAAAAGACGCTGATCGTGGACGGGGAGTGCGTCAGGCGTCCCCATTTGGAGGATGAAGAAACGTGAGCCACGTATCCCCTGAACTCAAAATATGGAACGGGCAGGTTTGGGAACAAAAGGACTTCCCGTGTTACAGGATCGTCGTCCTCATGCTCTCCCACATCGATGGCGTCCTGATGTTTGCGCGGGCAAGCTGGCACAACGCGGAACCTCCACTTGTGATGACAGAGGAAAACGGAACGTGGATGTATTCCGATGATGAGCTTTTCGAGATGCTGAAATCGCGCCATTACACGCTCGTCGGCTGCGCTCAATCGGGGGCTTTGCTCGACTGCGAACACCGCGAAAAAAACTTGACGATTCCCGTTGACTCTCCATCAGAAGGGGTGTAGGTGTTGAATATGAGCACGCCGATTCCGGTCTTGGGTATGGTCGCAGTTCACGTCGATGAACTCAGGAAACTTCTCACGCAAATGACCGACGAACAACGCCTCGAAGTCTTCTCTGAAATCATGGCCGACTACTGTAGGCATTGTGGTCGCTATGACGGACACTCGACCGACATCATGCGCGGTTGCCAATGCTGGAACGACGAATGAAGGCCATCTTTGAATATCTCGCTTGCGTTGCATTGGCTGCCGTAATGACGTGGCTGGCGGCTATTGGCTTCAAGTTCATCTTCGGCTACGACGTTCTGCCGGAAACCGTCTTCGTCCTCATGCTGATCTTCCTTACCGACGCACTCAGCACGATGTTCAAATGAACTCCATCTTTAACCAAAACAGCGTAGGATTCTGCATGGTGGTTGTTCCCGTAGCGACGTATCTGATTGGCACCTTGGCGTACTTGATTCGTCAGCTATATCACGATGTTGGCCCGGTTCGCGCAACGCGGATACTGATTGTGATGGCAGCAGTATTCGCGTACTTCGGAGTAGGATTGAGGATGATGATGCAATGACAATCGACTACGAAAACTGTCAGGACGAAACCCTGCTCGCGGCCTACGGTCCTCTTACAGCCACCGCTCGCGCCAAGGTCGCCCACTACGTCAAGACCTTCGGAATGACCCCATACGACGCAGAATTGGCGGTGAGAAGTGGTGTCGAACCCCGCGTCCCAAGCGGCGAAAAAGCAGTCCCGCCCGAAAAAGTATCCACCATCGAAGCATTGAAGGCGGCTGGCCTTCTGAAACGGGGGAGTGATTTGTGAAGAAAAAGACCACGTGGGGTATCGGCAAAATCGCATCGTTTGTATGCGCGTTTGCATTTTGCTGGTTTGTGTTGTTCGGGGTTTTTCTCTTTGCTACTGAGATAGTTTTTATCTTCGCAAAGTGCCGCCCAGCGCAAATAGGCGGGCTTGCCATGCTGCTCATCGCGTCCATCATTCTATCGTGGGAGGGGGCGAAGAAATTGGAGGAGAAGTCGTGACCGTCCACGCGAACTCGCGCCTCACGCTGCAATCGTGGTTCAAGCAGACCCGGCGAAAACTCCATTCGCGGATGTGGAACGACCCCTACGAAATCATGTTCTCCCTCATGGACACCCATCGGAATGTCTACAAGAAGAAAGCCATGACGCGGAAGGCCGCGATTGAACTGAATGCGAAGCTCGGTGATTCCGGGTTTACGTGGCTGCCGGGAGGATGACGATGAA
>JAIBAQ010000341.1 GCA_019695095.1 Candidatus Hydrogenedentota bacterium | reverse complement strand
TGCCCCGCTCCCAACTCCATTTTGGCCGCCTCGCGCATGTGCGGAACCGCAGCGCGGATCATTCGGAACGGGGCGCTGAGGTGCACGTCGATGATTGCTTGCCACTGCGCATCGGTCATTTTCTGAACTACGCCATCCCACGTATACCCGGCGTTGTTGACGAGAATGGTCAGCTTCCCGTAGGTATCTACCGCCTTCTGCAATAGGGATTGAGGAAAAGCCAAATCCGTGATATCGCCGGGGACCGCGATAGCCGTTCCGCCCGCAGCCGCAATCTCCTTCACGACGGCATCGGCGGGCGCCGCATCCAAATCGGACACCACAACTTTTGCGCCCTGTTCGGCCATGAGTCTGGCCGTTGCCGCGCCTATTCCCCGCCCTGCTCCTGTGACTACCGCAACTTGGTTCTGCAACATACCCGACATAGTCTCACTTCCTTTCGCGCCCTGACGTACTTGACGCAACAGTTCCTGTGTTCCTTCCATCAAGTGCGTCGTTCTTGGGAAGGATAAGTAAGAATGCCTTGCTGTAAGTGTGAGTCGTGAGCACAGACTGACCGTTCCCCTATCCTACCACCCAATACGGCTTTCTGGCGCGCCAGTAGGGTTGTCTGAAGAGAGTCCGTTGGGCACTTGGCCTTCAGCCTTCAATTCTTCGACTGCGGCGTTCAAGGCAGCTCGCATTTCTTGCTCCTTCGACACAGATTCCTCTAAGCAGGAATACACACAATCTTGGATGACTTTCCCCCAGACCCACCTAGCTTGCGTTAGCGACCTTGCGGCATGGTGCCTCGATTCCGCGTCGCCATACTCCAATGTGTGGCAGTAGATGGCAGCCGCGCTCGAGAGGTAGTCGATATCAACCAGCGGTTTAGTGGACGTCCGGGCAGCTTCTCGCAGTATATCAAGACCCGTTGATGGAAAGACGATACGGTCGAGTGAACGAAGTATCCATTCGCTCTTCTTGAAGTCCCCCTTCGCGTTTTGTAGCTCGACACGGGAAATATCCAGAAATCTGGGGATAATGCCAGTCTCGAAACGATGCGTGAAGTCAAGAAGCGAACTGGGGACTATTGAGCGCCAGTAACGCTCTCGAATACCAGGGGTGGACAGAAGCGCGATAACGACAGTCTCACCAGTTCTGGCGTATCTATTTTCGGACTGCCAGAGTCGACCGTTAAGAGCAGCCATATTCGCAAGAGGGAAATCCTCTCCATCGATAGGCACTAGCCTCACGGAATCAAACAAGTCGTCCTCGTATAAGTTTTGTGCCTCACGATACTCGGCTTCCGCCACTTTTCCGAATGGTTCGAAGACTGACGAGACTGCATAGTCTTTGGGGAATTCAAATATCTCTGCTGCATTGGGTACGGCGCGGAGCGCGGTTCGCATAAGGTGAAGTGCAGTATCTCGGAGCACCGTATCTTGGCTAGATGCAAGTCTAGACAGTGTCTCCAAAACCTCATCGCGAATCGGCCCATCTTCAGGCACAATCACGATATCGCTAGGAAAGAACACCGTGTAGAAGAAGACAATTAGTGCGTCGCGCGGAGGAACGGATGCATCTTGTCCGGCGAGTGCGTTCCTAATATAGGGCAGAAGCCGGCTCAGAGCGGCTTCGCGGTCTTCTTTCTCATGAGTCTCGCGAATGGCGTTTGCCATGCACATCAGGATGACAGAACCCTTATCAGAGAGCTTCGAGCAGTCATCCTGGGACAGGGGCGCAAGCGGGAGACAACGGTAGACCAGAAGCGCTCGATAACTGAACTTCATACGCGACAATCTGACCGCACGCAACAATGAACCCATGTTTTCCAGAACGATGCTGGGCTCGCGCACAAGTCGAGTCAATGCCAACGCTTCCTCATCGGAATTGCCATCAAGCAAGTCGCAAACAAGGCCATATCCTGTACTTTCGCATTCGCCGAAATTCTCAAGCGCTCGCCAAGCTATACTTCGGGCTCTCTTGACACCAGTATTTGAACCATCCAGCGTATACGCGATGTCGCAAACCTGTTCCGCGACTTCTTTGTTAATCCACGCGGCATTTTCAAGTATTTCGAGTGCATCGTCTGCAGCCTTACTGTCATCGGATTTCGACAGCCGGACGAGGAGATCCAAGTATCTTTTTAAAGCATAGGGCGTGTATGTAAGAACGTCATACGAACCATTCTCAACGTTTCTCTGTGCGCACCAGAGATATCTGAGGATTGCTTCCCTGCCCCGGGCGTCACTTGCGGGCAGCTCCAACTGCGCTTCGAACATAGAGAACACGTCATCTATAAACTTCTTCTCTTCCGCGGGTGCTGAATCGGGCGGTAAGACGAAACTGACACGGTGAGAACATTGACGCAAACCCTGAGGATCGGAAAACAATCGAACAATCAACTCCTTGCGCAGTGGAGAAGTCTTGATCTTCTTTTCGAATGCGTCAAGATAGAGTTGGTCAATGACTTGTTCCTTGTCCGCATATCCACGCTTGGCATGGAGGCGTGGCAACATTTCGTCCAGTAATTGCTCGGCGCTCTTCAAGTTGATCTCTTCATAGAGTTCGTGAGATACATTCATGCTCCCCCATTCACGCATCGAGTAGGTCGTGTCCATGTTGAGGCTCTTGACGTTAGGATCCTCCTCTTGCTTTATCTTGAGCATTCCATCCATCATGCGCTGGCGTCGGCTCGGTAGCACCCACATGGCCGACCAAAGCGACCCTTCTGCCGCCCGGCGCACGTCGGGGTTGTCTGAGCGCAAGTAGGTGAACATTAGCGAAACGTAGGTGTCGATAAGGCTTGATTCTTTTGGCCTAACCGATCGGTTTTCCCCCAAGACGACTGTGTTGAGCGTTCTAAAGGCAATTTTTGTGGAGATAGTTGGAGAGGGTTCTTCCACCCAGTTTTGCACAGCGGACATCATCATGCACGCCGCCTTCTCGCGAGCTTCTGTATCCGCGATCTCATGGATTGTAGAGCCGAGGTGCGCGAGGATAGCGAACGTCATGATTCGGTTTTCCACGTCAACCTTCTGCGACAGTCCAACTCGAGATAACTCTTTATAGTCGACCTTTTCCGTAGCTTGAGGGGCAACTGATAGTAGCAAGGGTAAATTGCGTAGTATTGACTCGGGGTCTTTCGTCAGTTCCAGCAGGGCGTGCAAGGAAACTCGCGAGTCGTTAAGACGCAAGCGTCCAAGAAGTTCCTTCGTATCCGGGTCGAGGGTGCTTTCATCCACCTTTGGCAGGGGAACGGATTCAAGCAATGGAAGAAAGGGCACGTAGTCCGGATTTCTTCTCCTGTCTTCATGTATGCGCGATACAAACAGGATTGCCACGAGTAGAAGCATCCACAGTGCTACCGCAAGGGTTACTTTTGCGCGCATAGCCCCCCGCACAATCAGAGCAGTTTAGTACTATTACTGTCACTATACATCAAGTTGGTGCGTTTGAGGTAATGAATGTCGACAAGACTGCTTGCTTATGGTTGCATGGCGTGCCCAGTCTCACGTCAAGGCCGCGCGTGTGGAGCGGTTCACCAGAGCCACGCCAGCGACCGTAACACAACTTCCGAGCAGCATGCTTTGAGAGAGCGGCTCGTGAAGGATCAGCCACCCCAGTGTTAATGCCACGAATGGATTGA
>JAIBAQ010000340.1 GCA_019695095.1 Candidatus Hydrogenedentota bacterium | reverse complement strand
GGATGCTGAAGATCAAAACACGTCAGCCAAATGATGCACTTCGGATTTGCGCCCTTGGCAGCGCTGTGAATGCGTTCCCAACAGCGGTCCACTGCGCGACGTCCAAACTCGTTGATCGCGGCGCGATCCATCGCTTCGTCGCCTGGAAACGGTTTCCCAAATAACTCCTGATACATCTGCTTCTCGCAGTCGAGCCACTCGTACTTCTTGTCTTCGTAGAAGTGGCTCGAACTGTACACCCAATCAATCATGAAGCCGTCGATACCGGTCTTGGTCACCGCCTCGGCCATTACGCGCCCGAGATAGTCGATGTACTCGAGCGTCAGCGGAATGTTCATCATGATCGATTGCGGATGCACAGCGTCGGGGTGTTTCTCGCTCCAATACGGATTCGCGCCGATACAGAAGTAGCCCATGACGCGCATGCCCTTTGCATGCCCGAGTTCGACCATCTCCTTCAGGAAGTCGCCCTTCATGCCCGGTTGCACCGGCGCGATTTCGCTCTGGTACCACGCGTATCCGGGAAGGCTTACACAGAACGTTTGGATCGTGTTGACGCCGAGTTGCTCATACCACGCGACGTGCTCCTCGGGCGATGCCTGTGTATAGAGTCCCGGCTCCGCGGCCCCTTTGTCGCCCCAATTGAAATCCACGCAGAATGCTTTGATGCGGTCGGCGCTAGAGTCGCCCGCGCCACTCGCGACAATCAGCATCGCAGCAATGAAGTTCGTCATCAAATGTCCCTCCTTGATCCCCCAACACTTCACGCCAATAGGGCTACTATTGCCCTTCTGTCATTCCGAGTCCGCCGGAGGCGGACGAAGGATCTGGGTTTAACAAGATCGACCTTATGCCAGATTCTTCGCCCGCCTCCGGCGGACTCAGAATGACAAAGGGGAGTTTCTGCGAAATGTGAAGCAGTTCTTCTTATTCCTCTGCCAGCACCATCTCCTTCATTGGCGTCAATGTCACCGGACCCAATAATCCCGACGGACGAATCTCCCACCCCGAAGCGTCAAATGGTTTGTAGTTCATGTTTACAAAATTGATGTCGTTGAATATGCGCCACTCCACATGACGCCGGTCCAGATCGCGTATTCGGTTTGCCGACACGTTCGTGACTTCTATCTCAAGTTGGTTTCCTTCAGGCTTGAGACCTGCGGCAGGCACGAGCACTTCGAAAGGCGGTATGATTACGCCACCCACATCGCGCCCGTTAATTTTTACGCGCGCACTCTCAGCTACGTGACCCAGATCCAGCTTCCAGAATTCCGCACGGTCTTTGGGCAACGCAAAGGCGATGCTGTATAGGCCAGTACCCGCGAATCGTTGCACTTCCTCACCGCCCAGCGTCGTCCATGAAACAAGTTCTTTCATTTGCGCGGAGGCCGGCAATTCGGGTCCGCCTTCGACGAACGCGATGTCCCATGTGCCATCGATTCTGGTGGACTCACCGCCCGGCTGCAGATAGACCCACGCGGGAGCGTCAACAACTTTTTCCGTGAACACGCGAAGTATGGTGGACTCGCCTGGATGCAACTGCAGATAAACTTCAGTCCCGCCTGTCGCCGCCTCGCGTATCTTCGCGACGCCTGTTAACCCGGTCATCGGGTCCATCATCGCGATGCACTTCGCGGGAGTTGCCAGGGGAAGCCATCCCTCGAAATCCGAAGCACTATCGCCCTGCGCACGATAGGTGACGAAGTAGTGGCGACCACCCTCAAATCCCCGCCGAATGAAGTGCATGCCCGATGTATCGACAAGGCTTTCCCGCGCGATGCCGATTCCTTCAAGCAAGACATCGGGTTCACTGCCGACCAGCACTCTTCCATTTCCAATGGTCCCGCTCTTTCCCTCGCCATCCCATGCGACGCGAGCACACAATGCCTTCAATTGCGCGCGCCTGTTGTCGAGGTCATTCCACCCCGGAACATCATCGGGCAGACGATCGACAAATAGGATTGTCGCGCCCTTCTCGGCCAACGCGAGCAGCTTCTGCATAGTCGCCACCGGAATGTGCGTGCACGGCGGCACCAGCACAACGCGATAGGAATTCCCGGCCGTGCGCACCATTCCGTCCGCCGCATCGGTCGCTGCCAATTGCCGATCGGAGATGTAGTCGAAGGTATAACCGCGTTCCCACAGTTCGCGCGCGACTTTGCCAATGGGCTGCTCGGTCAACCACGCCGTCTTGTGCACGGTCATCTGCAATTCCATGCCATCGGCACGCTGCCAGTAGTCATGTATCGGCCAATAGACCAGGATGTCATTATCCGATGCGCCGGACTGCAACACCGCCTGACATCGCGCGATGTACTCATTGAGGATCGGCGCGTCGTGCCAAATCGCGCTGCGCGGGTTCATTTCGGTCGATGCATAGAATAACCAGCCCGGCCACGGCGCATCGTCCGGCGAATAACACGTCCCGTGATAGACGACATGATTGACCCCGCTGACGAACAACTCGTCCACGAGATCTTTCACATCCGCTAGCCGTTCCGTGAAATGTTCGCGCAACCACGTGGCGGTCTCCGCGGCCACCTTCTGCTTGCCCAATACGTGCGCGGCCGACGACGCGAACTTCGCCACCAAAGGATCGCGGTCCTTGTTAAACATCTCCGTCTCGGGGATATCGACGGCCCCGTACAGGTCTAGAAGATGACCCGGAGATCCGTGGGCCTGATTGCGCGTTTGGATGCCCTTGTCGCGCGCCCACGCCGCCCACCGTTGTATGAAGTCATCAACGAGCATGTCCGACAACGTCTCGCGATAATCGCATTTGATCCGCGCGACTTCCTCCGGCGGCGCCTGCCCCGTAAGCGCGGGAAGATGCGCTTCCAGGCGGTATCGTCTGCGCTCTGCAAATTCGCTGAACAACTCCGGCGCCCAGTGGCCGTTGTATTCGTAGGAATCGTGATACATCGCGCGCGGTTTCGGGCCCGCGTAGCTTCTAAACGCTTCATCGAACCTCGGAAGATACGCATCCAGCGCCGCGCGCGAGAACGCGTTCATCATCAGTCCCTCGCCTCCTGGGGCGGCGCGCTCCACCACGAGTTTCGTTGGAACCAGGGACACAACATAAACCGTCAGCTTGCCGTCGGCTGCCTTGCGCGAATACGCGCCCCCGAGCGCTGCGACGTCTTCACAAACCCACACATGTCCTGCTTCGTCCACCGATGCCACCGCCTGTGTGTGCGGCGGCAGCTCGATGCGCGCATCCTGTCCCGAGGGCACTTCATGCGCCGCGATGCTCACCTTCGCGCAGCCCAACTCCTCAGGTATGTTCGGCCCTCCAAAGCACCACCCCGTTCCGGTGGTCATATCGACCCACATACCCAGGCGTTTGCCTTCGGCAACGGCGTGCCCCATCATTTCCATCCATTGAGGACTCAGGTATTCGATATAACGCGACTCGTATCCCTTTGCGCCGTAGATGGGAATGATATGGACGCCGCCCATGCCCGCCGCGTGGTACCGTTCCATTTCGCGTGTGATGTTGGCCTTGTCGACCGCGCTGCCCATCCACCACCAGTATGCGCCCGCACGCTGCTCCGAGGTGATGGTCGGCCAATCCATATCGCCCGCTTGCGCGACCATCGCGCCAAGCAGGACACACAACGCAACAAGTCCACGTGAATGCGGCATCGCAGTTCCCCCGCCGTCGTT
>JAIBAQ010000339.1 GCA_019695095.1 Candidatus Hydrogenedentota bacterium | reverse complement strand
CAACGCTCCCAATCGCCAAACGCGAGAACGTCCCGTCGTACAAGGCCTCGTTCCAATTCGCAAACTCACCGCTCAACAAAGGCAGTAGCGCGGCACTCACGATCGACAGCGCGTACAACCCCGCGAACCGGCGCACGGCATAGATCCACGCCGACACGGTCCCGCGTTTCTCCAACCGGCTGGTGAACGCGATGTAGCCCACAAATCCCATGATGAACATGAACATGAGCTGGCCCACGTCAATCAACGTGATGATGGACGGATCGCCTTTGTAGTACGAGAAACCGTGATTGAGATAGGCCGGATGATCCTTCATCTCCTTCAGAAGGATATCCCCGTCCATGTACCCCATGACGATGGACAACACAAAGAACAGGCCAACAATACCGCGCGCCTGGTCTAGCCACTCGTAACGGGCGTGCGTTGCCGTAGCGTACCGCTGTGGAAACTGATCCTGCACTCCAAACTCCTGCCGAATGGCCACAAATCAAGGCCACACGACGCAGTATAGCCGCAATCTGGCAAGAAGCGGAATTCGGGGACACACGGAGAGGCGAATTTGCTTCTGACTGAAGAACTGCGATTCGTCAATGACTTGCGGTGCAATGTTGCTTCCTTGCGTCTTCGCGCCTTTGCGTTAAACTCCGAAACGCACTGACAGCAGATCGCTAAAGGGACCATCTATCGTCAGCATCGATGCGAGAATTTGGAACTTCCTCCCTTTTGCGGTGTTGAACCCACCGTAGTCAGCCCCGGCTGACCGCTGCAAGCACATACCTGGCAAGCCACTGCAAGGAGAGCGGACCATGGCATCACCGCTATTGGAGCCGATCCGTGCCTCGGATTGGGATCGAAGGAAGGCGCGTCATCTACTGAACCGGGCCGGTTTTGGCCTAACCCACGACCGTCTGGACCGCATTACCGCAATGAGCCCCGCTGCGGCGGTCGACTACTTCGTCGATTTCGAGGCCCAGCCAGAACCCGGCGACGCCCCGGACTTTCTCATTCCCCCTCTTTCCCGGGAAGAACTCCGTCGCCGGTACGCCAACGCCACCGAAGAGGAGCGCCGTAAGGCTCGTAACGAGTATCAGCAGCAGGAACGCGTTGCTATTCAGAGACTTAAGGCGTGGTGGCTGCACCGGATGTTCACCACGGAGCGCCCCCTTCAGGAGAAGCTGGCCCTGTTCTGGCACGGTCATTTCGCCACGTCGGCCCAGAAGGTGAAATCCTCGTGGCACACGCACCAACTCAACGACGTCTTTCGCCGGAACGCCGCAGGCAATTTCAAGCGCCTCACTTTCGCGGTGGGACAGTCCCCGTCCATGCTCCGTTACCTCGACAACGTCCAGAGCACCAAGAAGCACCCCAACGAAAACTGGGCGCGCGAACTCATGGAACTCTTCACCATGGGCAAGGGGAATTACACGGAGGACGACATCAAGAACTCCGCCCGGGCTTTCACCGGGTGGAGCGCCGACCACGAAAAGTTCGTGTATCGGGAGGATTATCACGACATCGGCGAGAAGGTTTTTCTGGGTCGCCGGGGAGATTTCGACGGTTGGGACATTGTCGACATCATCTTCGAGCAGCCCGCGACCTCGCAGTTCATGGCGAAGAAGCTGTGGACGTATTTCGCCTACGAGAATCCCGAGCCAGAACTGGTCGACGAACTGGCTAACACATTGCGGCAGAATAACTTCGAGCTTCGTCCGATGCTGCGGCAGATGTTCATGGCGCAGGCCTTCTACTCGGACAAGGCCGTCGCCCAGCAGATCAAGAGTCCTGTCCAGACCGTTCTGCAATTGGCGTCGGACCTCGACTACGACAGTCCACCCTTCTCCGCCATGGCCCAAGCAGCGCAACGGCTCGGTCAGGATATCTTTTTCCCGCCCAACGTGAAGGGCTGGGACGGTGGCCGCGCGTGGATCAACGCGAACACCCTGCTGGTCCGCTACAACCTGCCCGGTTTTCTCGTAACTGCGAAGCTCAAGAAGGAAGACCTTGAGATGATGGCCTATCTGGGGCAGGCGGGACTTATGAGCCAAAACGGCGAGCCATCGACGGCCCCGCAATCCATGATGTCCATGACGAGCGAGGCCGATGCCGGCTCGGCACAACCGCAGTGGAATGCACAGACGTTCTTCGCTTCCATGAAGTACGCTACTCCTAACGATTGCGTCTCTCAATTGGAGAACCGTTTCCTGAGCACTCCCCTTTCGGCGGATCAACGCGCGGTGCTGATCCGTTCCTTGGGCGTGGACGGCGATCCGGCCGCCCCTCTCGGTGACAAACCGATTCCGCAGCGGTTCCTGTTTGCGACGCTTCACCTTCTCTTGAGCACAGCCGAATACCAACTCTGTTAAGACCTACGTGTGAGGATACCGTCATGAGCTTCTCGATTACGCGACGCAGCTTCCTGAAATCAGCGGCCCTCTTCTCATCCATGGGTCTGGCGCCAGCCTTCCTTACGCGCACGGCAGAAGGTCAGGCCCCCGCCATCGAGGGATTCAATGACGGCCGTGTGCTCGTCGTCCTGCAACTGGGTGGCGGCAACGACGGCCTTAACACCGTCGTGCCCTACACCAACGACGATTATTACCGGGCGCGCCCTCAACTGGGCATCAAGAAGGACCAAGCCCTTCGCCTCACCGACGACCTTGGGCTGAACATGAACCTTGAGGGCTTTAAGAGCCTCTACGACGACGGAAAGGCCGCCGTAATCCAGGGCGTTGGGTATCCCAACCCGGATCGCTCGCACTTCCGTTCCATGGAAATCTGGCATACGGCCAGCGACTCGGATCGGTACCTCGGCACGGGCTGGATCGGCCGCTATTTCGACAACTGCTGCTCCGGCTCTGCGCGCCCCCAAGTCGGCGTCGCGCTCGGCTCGGAACGCCCGCAAGCGTTCGACGGCGATAAAGGTCTGGGAGTCGCGTTCGACAACCCCGAGAACTTCGGCTGGCGGCCCGGGAAGTTCACGGACACGTCCGAGAACTTCGCTCAACTCAACCGGCACCCCGCACCTGCTGGTTCGACGCTCGACTTCCTTCGCCACACGACCTCCAACGCGATCATGAGTTCCGCGGAAGTGAAAGAGGCCGCGGATCGCGCAGGGTTGGACAACCAAGCCGTGGGGCGCAAGAACGGCGAGGCCGCGTTCCGCACTGTCGCCGGACTCATTCGCGGCGGGTTGCAGACGCGCATCTACTATGTGGCCGCGGGCGGGTTCGACACACACGCCAACCAGTTGGGCACGCACGACAACCTGCTCAAGCGAGTCGGCGACGGATTAAGGTCATTCCAGCAACAGCTCGAAGAAGACGGCACCGCCGACCGCGTTTTGACGATGGTCTTCTCGGAGTTCGGACGCCGCGTCGAGCAGAACGCCAGCGGCGGCACGGACCACGGCACGGCCGCACCCATGTTCCTCGTGGGCAATGCCGTGAAGGCAGGCGTGCACGGCGCAACGCCCAGCCTTGCCGATCTCGACGACGGCGATCTGAAGCACACCGTCGATTTCCGCAACGTTTACGCGGGCGTGTTGAAGCACTGGCTAGGCGTCGATCCGCAGCCTGTGCTGGGCCAACCCTTCGACGCCATGCAGGTCGTCTAATGGGTCTTTAGATGTTCATCCTCTTCACCAAGACAATGCTTCGGTCCTGCTTTGGATTGTCATGCTGAGTCCGCCCGCGGCGGAC
>JAIBAQ010000338.1 GCA_019695095.1 Candidatus Hydrogenedentota bacterium | reverse complement strand
CGACTGGCTCGCGGAGTGCATTGGCAATTAGCCGGTATCTCACTGTGCGCAATGGCCAACCGATACCCGAGGTATCCAGTGGACAGGAGGGCTGTAGATACGAATTGCGACAGCTCTTTGGGAAAGTCCCAGCAGCGAGCTTGGGCCCTGAACCACAAAGAATCTGCCAAAGACGAAACCTAATCCAATTTATGAGGATCTAAAAAGCACGTATGGAGGAACGCTTGCACGCTCCTCCATACGATACGAATTCGCTGGATTCTTAGATTAAAGAACTTCGTTGAGAACCCAAAGAACGATGATCCACCAAAGAAGCCACATAGTAAGACCTCCTTTCCTGTATATCCTCTCACACGTGACCAATTCCCACCTCTGGTCCACCTCGGACCAATGGTGAAGGGTGGCTCATGTCACCACCCGCAACAGCTTACCCAAAATTCAGACAGATTTCAAGTCAAAAATGATCCCCTGTTAAGCACATGCTGGGGCACCCCGTTTGAGGCCACGAGATAGTGTGTGTAACGGCCCACGACCTTCGGTTTCGGGCACTCCCCCCCTAGCCGTTTTAATTTCCAGGACCGTACGCCTCTCATACTGAAACCGTAACGCCGATGCCTGAGTCAATTGGGGTAATTCTGCGAGAGATGCGGCGGTTTACTGAGACTGTAGGAGCAAAACCGTGCTCCAAAGGCCTGTCAATTGAATAGCCGCTGCGATAGATGCGAATAGTAATTCGCGTGCAGCACGCGCGCGAACGCTAGGCCGCTCCCCAGCGGCGCAGGACTTCGTAGAGCACCACGCCAAACGCTGTCGCGACATTGATCGTGTTTTTGTGGCCGCGCATGGGGATGTTCACCACGGCATCGCACAACGCGAGAGTCTCGGGTTTGATGCCCCACACTTCGTTTCCGAAGACGATGCCCACGGGCTGGGGCCACTCAAACGTTGTGTGAGGCACGGAGTTCTCCGTCACCTCGACCGCGACACACAGAACACCCTGGCTCTTGAGATGGTGAATGGCGGCGGCGGTCGTCGCATGGTGGGTCCATGGAACATACTCGTGGGCGCCCAAGGCGGTCTTTGTTAGCTTTGGATTGGGAGGAAAGGCCGTTAATCCACACAAATGGATGTGTTCGACGGCCCCCGCATCCGAAGTCCGGAAAATCGAGCCGACATTAAACGCACTTCGGAGATTATCGAGGACGACATGGACGGGGTTTCGCGTCACCGGTGGAAGCTGATCGGTGGGCACCCTCCGGTAATGAGGTTCGAGCCTCGCCTCCAGTTCGGGTAGTGAATACGACATGGCAACCTCAGTGACAACTCGGTTCAGATTGAATACAGATAGTGTACGCGGAAATGGCGGTGGGAGTCACGGTATAGGCGAGATCCACGCCGGGAGACTGAAAGGTCGGAGAGAGCCTCTTGCCTTTTGGGGACCGATGGGGCTTATGGGACTCGCAGGGCGCCAATCTCTCTGCCCCTCTCCCAATTTGAACGCCTCTGCCATCATTTGATAAACTCTGATGTTTCCGCTGTTTGTGGAACCTTTCAGCCCGACGCCGAATGTGCGTTGTGCTTGTCTGGGAAGAAACGCGGCAGGAAGAGCGCCAAGATTCTTAGAAGGCGGGCTATTGTGAACGTACTTGAAGTTGCCCTTTCGTCCATCTCCCCGGAGGGTACGCCCTTTTCGCGGGTGGTGGGAGCCGACGTGGTCCGCCCGGCAAACGTACGCGACTTGGATCTTGGTCCTGTCACGGTTTCCGGCGTGTTTTCGCACGTCGACGCCGAGTATATATTTCACGGCCGTGTATCCGGGACGTTTCTCGGCATCTGCGACCGTTGTCTGTGCGGTGTCGAGAAACCGTTTGACGCGGAAGTCATCTGGGTGTTCGTCCACGGGTCTGCCCGAAGTCCTCTCGAAGAGTTTGAGGACGACGAGGACGAGGAGTTTGACGAAGACTCCGGCGTCATTATGTTTGAGGGAGTGTCTATCAACCTCGCCCCGGCGACGTGGGATGAGGTTGTGCTTGCGTTGCCGGCGAAGATGCTGTGCAACGACGATTGCGCGGGATTGTGTCCGCAATGTGGCGCGAATCTGAATACGGCCCCGTGCGGCTGTGTTCCCGAGCCCGAGTCGGGGCTATCGGAGACGGGTTTGAAGGGTCTGGCGGACATGTTTCCAGACTTGAAAAAGAAACCGAATCGGTTGGAGGACTGACAGTGCCTGTACCAAAGAGACGAACCGGTAAAACCGGCAAGAGAACGCGCCGCTCGCATCACGCGCTTGCGAAGAAGATTTTCTCCGATTGCCCAAGCTGCGGCGAGCCGATTATGCCTCACCGGGTATGCCCGAAGTGCGGGCACTACAGAGAGCGGCTCGTAGTCAACGCCGATAAACTGTAGCCGTCCGCTTACGGCCGGCTCAGGAGCCATGATGCGCATTGCCATCGATGCCATGGGCTCGGACAACGCCCCGTACCCGGAAGTGCGCGGGGCGGTGAAAGCCAGCGAGTCGCCCGGCTTGGAGTTGATCCTCGTCGGGAACGAGACGAAGCTGCGAGAGACGCTGGGCAAGCATGCCAGCCGCAAGAACATCTCGATCGTTCACGCGTCCGAAGTCATTACGATGGAAGACTCGCCGATGTTGGGCGTTCGCAAGAAGAAGGACGCCTCGCTATCGGTAGCGATGCGCCTTGTCAAACAAGGCGCCGCGGATGCTGTTGTCAGCGCGGGCAATACCGGCGCGGTAATGATGGCCGCGCGTACGATTCTACGGCCTATTCAGGGCGTTGCCCGCCCTCCCATTTGCCAGCTCTTGCCAACGTCAACGGGCCGGTGCCTCGTTCTCGACCTGGGCGCAAACGTGGACTGCAACGCCCGCCATCTCTGCGACTTTGCGGAGATGGGCGTCGTGTATTCGACGCAAGTCCTCGGCAACGTCAACCCCAGAGTTGGTCTCCTCAATATCGGTGAGGAACAGGCCAAGGGCAACGACCTCGCGAAGACGGTGCACCGAATCCTGAGCGCGGCTCCGCATGTGAACTTCATCGGCAACATCGAGCCCAAGGCGCTGTTTAAGGGCGCCGCGGACATCGTGGTGTGCGACGGATTCGTAGGCAACGTCGTGCTGAAGACCAGCGAAGCCGCCGGGTCGCTCGTAAAGACACTGCTGACCCGCGAGTTGAAGTCGAGTATTCTCAGCATCATTGGCGCGGTCCTCAGTCGCGGCGCGTACAAGCGCCTCAAGCGCGTCATCGACCCCAACGAATACCCCGGCGCGCCGCTTCTCGGCGTCAACGGTATTGTCATCATTCTTCACGGCGCATGTTCCGCCAAAGGCGTCGCCAACGCCATCAAGGGAGCCGAACTCGCCGCCAAACACGACCTTATCAACCTCATTCGCGACGGACTCAACGAAGTCCGTGTGACCGAAGAGTCGCTCGACGGTTCGACGAATGAGTCTTCTGACAACCAGGATGAAGCGGACGCCGAGTCCGCGTCTTAACACGAGAGAAAGAGGGGGAATCCCGTGAGCGAATTCCAGGGCAAAGTGGTATTGGTCACAGGCGGCACGCGCGGTATCGGCAGGGCCTGTGCGCTCGCTTTCGCGAAAGAAGGCGCGGCGGTCGCCGTGTGCGGGCGTTCCAAGGACACCTCGGAAGCAGCGGGCCAGGAACTCGCCCAGGAATCCCAAGGCAAGGT
>JAIBAQ010000337.1 GCA_019695095.1 Candidatus Hydrogenedentota bacterium | reverse complement strand
CCTCTTTCAGCACCCCGATGATCTGCTCCTCCTTGAACCGTTTTCCCCTCATCGCTCGTCCTCCTCTTTCTGCTTGTAGACCAGAGGACTCGCTTTGAAAATGGCCGCGTTTTACGGGGGAAGGTCAGGACGACTAGTGATTTCTCGCCGCACCGCAATTCCTGCGGGGCTGTGGACCAGCCTTTGAAACGAATCTGCAAACCTAGTTTGTCAGGTTCAGGCGGAAGATGTAGTACCACCACGATGTCGGCCGGTCGAACCAGACGGAGTTCGTGGAACTATTGTAAGGTGTTACGGCTTGCCAAGTTTGCGGACTTGTCAGGTTCGTCGTGAGGTAGGGTTGCACGATCCAGTTGTTCGAGTTCCCCGTGAAGGTCATGACGATATTCGTTCCCAGCACCATGCTCGCCAAGTAGACAGTGGGCGGCGCCGCGGGACCAGTCGGCGGGAAGCTCTGACCGAAATTTGCCGCGCCCGGTGTCATCGTGTTTGTTGTCCATGCGAAAACGCCAAACGTCGACCCTGTACCCGTCAGTTGAATACTATTGGGATCCTGCGATGCCGGATAATCCTCCTTTGCGGCAATTTGCGTAGCGAGAATTAGTGTACCCTCGTAGGAGATGAATTGCTCAAGGCCGCCCGCCTCATTGTAGAGCTTCACGCCGCTTGGATCGTAGCCGTCAGCAATCTGCGAGAAATCCACCGGGTTTGTATACGTGAGCGATTGGTCCCGGGCCGTCAGTTCGAGGTCGCCCAAGACGTAGAAGCCGTGCCCGTTTGAATCATTCGAAAGGACCACCCCGTTCGGAATCGTGTATAGCCCGTACGAGTAAAAGGTCCCGTTGGTGGTGCCGCCCTGGACGAGATCGACTTGCCAGCCACTCAAATCGAAACCTGAAGGGCCACAGACTTCCACAAACTCTTGCGTGTCATCGATAAAGTCGCTCACGTAGTTTATTTCATTGATCCACACTTGTCCCGATTGCGCACGGGGGATGCTGTATGAAGCCGGGCTGTTCGATCCGGTGCTTGGGTAATACCGTGGGCTGTTGGAGATACTCGCAGGCCCCGCAAAGTCGCAACGGACGTAATATTGGACCCTGGTGCCCGCCGTTTGGGCCGGGATCGCCGACGTCGAAGCATAGGTCACGCCGTTTGAGAATTGCATGCCTAGGGCCGTGAAAGCGCCTGATGTTCCGATTCGGTAAAAGGCGCTCAGATTCGTAACCGCGGCGCCATAAAACGTCTGAATGTCCGAGTTCACATACACCGTGTTACTTGTCCACGGCTGTGTCGGTGTTATGTAGCCATTCATCGTCACATCAGCAGGTGGCGAGGGAGGGGCGACGCTTATGCTGTCAAAGACGACTCTCGAGGCGCCGCTCGTGTGGTAGACGCGCACATAGAGGCCATTGGTGAGATACAGGTACTGAGAGTATTGCGCGAAGTTGTCATTATTCGTGATTCCGGTAATGGTGTCATTCGTTACCCATGTCACGGAGTCTGTTGACGTAAGGATTTGGTATCGGATGTTGCCGGGAGGGGTGGCGTCATCCACGAGGTAGGAAAATGAAATACTTCCTACCCCGTCGGGGAAATATGGGCTTTGAAGATAGGCGTGTGCACTGACCGTATCGTCCAGAACGGCTACGTTTCCCGACAACGGCACATTCGTCCTCGTGATCGAGTCGTAAATCTTCGCATCAAATACACGCCATCCTTGGAACGTCGCATTGGTATAGGCATTCTTGCTCGGCCACGTATCGAAATTCTGGCTTCGGTAAAGGTACGGAGTATCCACGTCCACGGAATCCACCAGTAGACTGTTTGACGTCGAGCTGCCTTCGTGGCGAATGCGAACGTATGCGGCATTGGTTACATAGATGTACTGCGAGGCATCGGCGTAGGCCGTGTTTGTGATGTTTGTATAAATGGCGGCGGTGTTCCAGCTGGAGCCATTGGTCGATGTCTGGATGCTAAATGCAAGGGCGCTCGTATTTGTTGTAGCTCGATACGAGAAGTTGATTTCCCCAACCCCGTCGACAAAGAGTGGAGATAGCAGGTAGTTGCCGCCAGATGTGCTCCCCAGAATCTGAGCAGATTGTCCGGCATCAGCGTCCGCCACATTGATTCTTCCAGTGCACAGTTCCCAGCCGGCGTATGAGTAGCATGAGAATGTTGTGTAGCTGTTCGGCCAGTCGTCGAAATCGACGTAGCGCTGAATGGTCGATGGCTCGTCAACGGTAACGTCGTCTACAAGCAATCGGCCAGCGCCCGATGTGTGATAGATCCGTGCGTACTGCATGCCAGGCTCGTAGATATACTTGGTGAACCGCAAGTAGTTCGTACCGAGGAAGTTTGTGATGCCGCCGCGAACGGACCAGTTTGTCCCGTCTGGCGAAACTTGGACTTCGTAAGTCAGAGCGTTGGTGCCCGTGGCGTGCCGGTACCAGAAGCTGACGGTGCCGACGCCGTTGGAGAAGGCCACGCTGCGGAGGAAGTGTCCACTGTTGCTGACCGTACCTGCGTTGCCGAGGTTGGCGCAGTAGCCAGAACGCGAATCTGCTGTCTGCGTCTTGCCGGTGCTCAGGATCCAATCGTCACGGACGTGAGTATTATCGTTTGTTTGAGAGGTCCAGTCGTTGAAATCCTGTGATCGTGGCGTGATAAGCCGAAGTTCCGCATCGTCAAACTGCAGCGCGCCCTTTGAGCCAACTCCAACGACTGCGACAACCCACCTCGCCCAAGCCGCATCGAATGGCGCCGTGGCGCGGAGTGTCTTCTGTGTCCAACTTTCCGTGATGACTCCAAGGTTGGTCTGGTACGTCATGATCGCGGAACCGAAGTTCGTCGAGTAGAACTCAATCTTCAGCTCTTGGACCAGCGATGTCCACGGTCCACCTGATCCTGTTCCTGGAACGTCGGCCCAGAACCAAGCGGAAGCTTCGTACAAGCCGCCGGGAATAGCGGGGCCTTCCTGCCATGCGCCGCCATCGGGGCCACGATTTATCCACGATCCCTGAAGTGCGCCTTCCCACGAGCCGCTGTGACTGCGCCAACCACGCCGGGAGAAAGTGCCCCATATGCCGCCGTGGGTATCGGGGTTATTGTAATTCCAACGGTACGCAGTCTCGTCGCTACCGCTGCCCTGCGTTTCAAAACTAGCGTTCTGGAGGAGGTTCGTCCCGGCGCCGGCGGGAGTTGTGGCGAGGGCCGCGGCGGCCAGTGCGGCGGCGGCGAGCAGTTTGTTGCGATAACGCATTTATGCAATATACCCAGATGGGGGGTGGTTGCCAATAGGGCGGAGTGGGGAGTGGTGAGTGGCGGGTGTCGAGTGGGGTACCCTCGCCACTCGACACTCGCTTCTCGGCACTTACAAAGATTTTTCGTTGCAGTGAGTTTGCTCTACTGTCATGCTCGCTCTCGTGCAGGAGGACATGTACACATCCATGAATCGCCTCGCTTTCGCTACCGTTCTCGCTCTCTCCATCGCCGTTTCCGCGCCGGCCCAGCAGCCTGAGGGCGGCGGGAAGAAGGTCCTTTCGATCGACAAGATCGAAGGCAAGAAGGTGATGACGCCGGAGTACCAGGTCAGCAAGAACCAGTTCAAGGCGCGCACGCGCGAATGGTTCCAGATCATCACCTCCTACGAAACGAAGCCCGAGTGGACCGACGAGGTCACCTTCAAGTACTACGTGCTCGTGAAGGACA
>JAIBAQ010000336.1 GCA_019695095.1 Candidatus Hydrogenedentota bacterium | reverse complement strand
CGGAGCGGGTACGACGCGAGGGCTGCAAATACTGTGGATACCACGGCCAACGAGATGGCCGCAGCCGGATAGTGCATCCAGGCCGTGCGCGCTGGTAAGGGGAAGTACCACCGGTAAGCGCGAATCTGCAGCGCGAAGGTGAGTATGCCCAGGCCAACGTAAAGCGGTGTCAGCCACCATTCGGGTGTGACGAATCCGCGCCGCAGCGCAACCGCTATCATGCGATCCCACGCGAAGCCTTCAGCGGTGTGCCCCGCAAGGACTGCCATGATGGGGCCCGGCAATGCGACGGGGATGGCGGCCAAGGCGAGCGCAAAAGCGAGCCGCGCCAAGTCGGGGCGAGCCGTCGGCAGGCGTGCCGCCGTGGCGCGAAGCAGGTATGGCCATAACCATCCGGCGCAGGGGAATACGAGCATCCAATGGACGGCTTGGACTTCGGTTTCGGCGTTGATCACGGAGAAATAGTAGAGAAGAATGGAGGCCCACGCTTCGGGAAAGGGCATCGGCCATCCCGCGCGGCCGTAGTAGGTGAAGGTGTAGTACCAGCCAAGACTGAAGGCCACCGCCAACCAAATGAACAGGGTCGCAGCCCAGAGTACGGCCCTTCTCGTCTTCGAAGCTGATGGAGTCGCTACGCTTTCCTGCAACTCGACGCTTGGCTGGTTTGTGATCAAAGCTGTCTACGCTCCACGGAGGATACGCGGGATGGGATCAGTCCGGATTTCTCACGAGCACCCACCGACGGGTCTCGTATGTCATGGGCATGCTGGATGACGGCAAAGGACGTGGAATTTGTCTGAAGACTGAGCATGTTCGTGAGCAATCCACATGGCAGAACCTCACGGTCTTGCACGCGAGCAAGTTCCAGGCAAGGGTACAAACGCTGCAAATGAAGGGATGCGGGCAAGTCTCCTTGCGGAGTCCCGCCCGCATTCCAGCGTAAAGATGATTTGCGATTATTCGCAGCCGAGGAAATTGCCAAGGAAGCCAAAAATGGCGTCAAGAATGTCGCCAAGAATAGGTACTTCGGCAAACGCGCTGAAAATGCCGCTGATAAGGTCGCAAAGTGCCATGGTGTAATCTCCTACTTGTTGTGCCCGTTGCCAACACGGCGCGGGTCCAACCCTAGTGTCCCCCTTGAGAGTACTGCCGGTGCCTCCTTGGGATGAGGGACATCTTTTCATCTCAAGGAATCGAAGCACCGTCCGACTGGAAGCTAGACAACGCTTCACAAGTCCATGGAGTAATACCCCGAGGCAGGAATTGCGTTACAGCGCAGAGAAAATCGTGTTGTCAGCGCGGGACCAGACAAAACACGGAAAGGGGCGCAAAAAGGGACACGGGCGGTCCTCCTAGTGGAGTCCCGCCCGCATTCCAGCGTAGAAATATTCGAGCTTGTGTGATGGCTAGGCGCAGCCGAGCACGTTGCCGATGAAGCTCAGGAAAGCTTCCACAAGGCTGCCCAGCACGGGCACGTCTACCAGCGGTCCGAAAATGCTCGCAATGATGTCGCAAAGTGCCATGGTTTGTTACTCCTACTCTCTTACCCCTTGCGCGTTGGCTCAGGGTAAACCCAGATTGTCCCCCTCTACTGTTTTTCGCGCCTCCTTGGAGCGCGGGACACTTTGTCGCTCCAAGTCCCTATCTGGCGCGTGACCCTGGAAGCACCTTCGTGTCCAAAGCCACCAAGTAGTACATTGCAGGGGAAATAATGTTACAGAACAGGCAAAAGGTCATCAGAAGGGCGATTTTAGCAAATGTGCGGTTATTATTAGTAAGCGCATTTAGAGATAATCTGCATTCTTGGAATGGACGTTGAGCCGCCCTGGCTTGCTTCATCCCACTTCGCAGAGCTATCGTCGTATAGTCGCCGGGCGGAGTTCCGTTGCCGCTCGTGCGCGCAAGGGGGGAAGTTCATGCACGTCATCTCATTTCGAGTGTTTACTCTTGTACTCCTAAGTGGTTGTGCGGCAATAGCAAGTGCCGATCAAACCAGCGAAATTACGCCTTTCAAGAATCTCACCTTGGAGATGTCGTTAAAACCGTTCAAGGCCGTCGATGAGGCGTCCATCAGGGCCACAGCAGCCGAGGCATTTCAGGGCTGGATGCCGCTCATCCGGCACGCGGACCAAGTCTCGGTACTGCTCTGGACGGCGGACGGTTCGGAGATTCTCGATTACCGGGGGTCGATGGATCTCCCCATCGAGTGGGCGAAGTATATCGGGGGAGCCAACTCGAAATACGCGCCGGGTGAAGGACCCGAGTCGTTGTCGTTACACGAACGGCCCTATCTCTATATGGAGAATCCTCCCGTCATCACATACGGGACGTTGAAGCGCATCGTGGAGGTGCTGCGGGAAGTGGGGATATCCGTTACGGGCAAGCCGGTTCGCGTGGGGGCGACGTTTGACCCGGGACCCGAGTTCGCGTGGTCGTCGTTTAAGTACCAGCGGCATCCAGAGATATCCCAGGGCAACGCGATGGGAAAAGGCACTTTCGTTTCCTGCTATGCGCTCCTGCACGAGGACAAAACAGCCTATGCCGCTTATCCCGATGGCATCCCCGAGGGGACGCCCTTCGGAACCTTCTTCGGAAAGCAGAGCCAGCATTTTCTGGGCGATCTCGGGTTCGACTATTTGTGGCTCTCGAATGGATTCGGATTCGGACTGGAACCGTGGAGCCTGACAGGGGACGTGTTTGACGGGAAACGCTTCGACACAGTCCTGGTAGGAGAAGTGAGGGAGAAGATCCTCGGATTCTGGAAGACGTTCAGGGAAGGCTGTCCCGACTTTCCGCTTGAGACCAGGGGCACCAACCTGTCGACCGGCATGGACTTGTCGGCGGATGGGGTGTCGCTGCGTGACATTTACAGCGGCGGATTCAACATCGAGCCGCCGCCGAACTCGCCGTGGGCTGCACTGGACGGCGACTACGGGTTAGAACTGGTTGGCTACATGTCGCGGATGGCCGAGTTGCCCGGGGAGACATATCCCTTCCGCTTCTACACGCACGACCCGTGGTGGCTCAACAGTCCTTGGCTGGATCGATACGGGCGGGAACCGCACGACATCTATCTGCCCATGTCGGTGGCGCGTATCGACGCAGCGGGCGCGGTGAAGTTACCGACCTCGCTGGAGTTTCTGACGATTGACGATTCGTACGGGAACATGCCGGAGCAGGTGCCGAACGAGGTGATTCCTCACGTGTTGGCGGCGCGGGCCGACTCGCCGGATGCGCCGGGACCGTTCGTGTGGGTGTATCCGTTCGACGAGTATCACGACATGACGTTTGCGGCGGAATCGCGCGCGGGCGAAGTGTTCTTCGGAGACTGGTTCATTCGACAAGCCATCAATGCCGGATTCCCGCTGAATACGGTCGTCTCGACGGGAAACCTCGTGAGGATTCTGGAGACCAACCCAGGAGCCTTCGGAGAGTCCGTCCTGGTTTCCATCGTCCCCGACGCTGGAACCGCGTTAGAGAAGACGTTGATGAGCTTCGTGGGTTCGGGCGGCCGGGTTCTGCTGTATGGTCCGCTCGATCATGCGAGCGAGGGTCTGCTTCAAGCGCTCAACGTGGCACTGGCCGAACCTCTCGCAGGAGATTTTGAAATTGAGTTGCGCACGAATATCGATACGCTTGGCGGCGGCGCCTATCCTGCCCAAACAAAGCACGATTCATTGATAGGAGGAGGCGGTATTCGCGCGACGCTACGC
>JAIBAQ010000335.1 GCA_019695095.1 Candidatus Hydrogenedentota bacterium | reverse complement strand
TGCAAAAGCACGAACACAAGAACAACTCCACGATGCGATCGCGAGCGCACTCGAACAAATAACCCAAAAGGACATACAGGGCTTCTTTCGACACTGTTGTGTATGTATAAATTATTAAAATGCTCTAGACGAGCCTGTGCGGACCGCCGCCTTGGCGTGACCCGGTGGCGGAAATGTCCGAGATCCTGGGCTCGCCGTCCATTTTTGCCAACGTGGACCGATGGATAACCAAATGCGATTGCTTGATTTCGATAAAGAATTACCCCTCTCCTAGGTTTTCTTTCGGCGGTACGTTCCCTGGTCGCGATGGACGGCAACAACTCGGCCCCGGCGAATCCTCGACCGAAGGTCGGCGCGGTCACATGCGCAGGTCCGTCCCCCAGTTCCGCGAACTCTTCATGGACGACGCGACCAGCCGTTGCTATCCCGGCCCTGCGGCCCTGTGGTCGCCCTGAAAGTACACGCGCGGCGGATTTCCCCCTCGTTCCCAAGCTCAGCCTGCGAACGAGGGAACAATCCATGCGCACCAACAGGTTATCCCGGGCCGTCGTTAGCGGCCCAGGATAACCCGTTACCAGGAGCTTCTATGGGCTGCAGTTTCGCTTTTTCATAGAGCATCCGTTGCGACTATAGCGGAGCATTAACAGCAACCATCCTACGTAATTCTTGTCCGTGGGATGGGTTTCCCGGAGGAGAACCCATGCAATACCCTACAGGTGATGTTCGAATTCACCCTCCGGGCGTTTGATATGGCATACGGTGCAATCCAGCACGCCGGACACGCCCTGATGCATGATTGCCTGGGTATTGTCGGCGGGTGTTACAGTGGGGGTGATGGCGTGCGGGCTGCCATGGCAAACGGCACACTGAATTTCGTGGTGGCCGCGCGATTCCCGGTAGAGCAAGCCCTCTTCTTCAAAACTGAAATGCGCTCGCTGGTGGCAATCACCGCACTTAGGCTCATCCTGCCACGGGCGTCGCGCTGGTTCGGCCACTTTCTCCATGCTGCCGTGGCAGTCGGTACAGTTTATACCGGCAGCGAAGTGCACGTCGCGCTGGCAATTGGTCTCGACGCCCGGATGGCAGGCATAGCAGTTGTTTTGCAATGTCACCAGCCCCATACGGGCTGCATGGGCGCCGTGCATGGCACTGGAAAGACTTGGGACACCGGGAAGACCCGTAAGTCCTAGTGGGGCCTGCGCGTGACACGATCCGCATACCACCGGCTTTTGATTGATCAGGTCGGTACCGTGCAGTTTGTCGTGAGCCATCAGGATGTCCGTTCCGGTCATACTGCTGTCGTCGGGAGAATGGCACAAGTTACAGCTGATTTCCCAGGATACAGGAACCACAGTGTTTGTGCGGGCGATCTGGGTACCAGACCGGTCGACGGTGATCTTCGCGAGTTGATAGGCGTTCAACGCCCCGTGGTCGTCGATGGGCGTTGCGGGAATACCCGTCACTACCCAGTCACCTTCCTCTTTACGGGGCAACATCTGGCCTGCGAGACCGTTGCCCGTAAGTCCTACATCCAGTGGCAAGTCTACGCCAAACAAATCGAAGTCGTAGTCCCAGAAATTCGTCTTAAGGTACGACGTGGTGTTGCCCGGTATGCTGTAGTTGACCCGCAGCCGCTCGGTCAGTATTTTCGGAGAGCTTCCGCGGCGGATTACTTGCGCGTGCAACGTATTGAAGGGAGGCAGAATCATCAGTTCCGAAAAATCCTCGTTCATACAGTGCATGCCGAGATCGTTGTACCCGATCACGATGTAATCACCGAGGTTAAGCATATAGTTCTGGTGTTCCTCGGTAGTGGTGCCCGCGGCGACAGTTACCGTACGGGGAGCAGGAGTCTTCCAGTCTTTCCCTGCCTTGAAGGTAACCTGATGTGCACCGATCGCGAGGCCGCTGACTGTCTCACCGGAATGCAGCCAGGCACCGCCGTCGACCGACCATTGCGCTCCCTCATCTAACGCGGGAGCAGGATCGATGTATACGGTGAGCCCTCCGACTCTTACACCCACGAAGCTGTATTGTGCCTCGAATTTGGTGACCGTATTGCTGGCAATCTGAATCTGAAACGCATCCGGTCGAGTCCAGCCGTCCACATCATTAAAGGCAATGGTGTGTACACCGGATTTCAGACCATTGACCTGTGCACCACTCTCACTCCACGCACCGTCATCGACTCGCCAGCGTGCGCCCAACGCGTTGACCTCAGCCGGCAGGATGCTCACACTCAGGCTGCCTGATTCCACCGATGGTATCGTGTAGTCCACGTTGAGCTCCACCGCTTTCCCCGCGAGAATTTCAACGAGGACAGGCGCAGGCGATTTCCAGCCGGCGACATTCAGAAAAGTCACTTCATGTGTTCCAGGGGATAGCTCTGATACCCTCGTCCCGCTTCCTCTCCACCGACCTCCGTCTACCCGCCATCGTGCACCGTCTGAAACGGCCCGGTCAGGGTGAATAGTGAGCCGAAGGCTTGCGCCCGCATGCTCCTGCAGAGATCGCGCAGCAAGCGCGACCTGATCTTCCAGCATACAGGCGGGCAGGCACACCGGTATCAGTGCCAGTAACAGCACAAGCACGGGCTGGAATCGTAGAGTTGGTAGTCGCATACCGAATTCCTCCTATTTTACGTTGTTCCCATTTGACGAATTGAAGGTGGCCCAGAAGGATGCAATGCCCATTCCAAACTGAGAATGTTGACAGGTCCCTGCGTTGCGCTCATTTTTCCTTTCGCCGTCTTGGCTTCGCGGGACACGCCGTTCGCTTTCGCAGCGGAACGCGTGCGAGTGGATATCCGGGCTTTCCATCTTCTGGTCCATGAGACGAACTAAATCAGGACTTGATTACATCCGGACGCCGTTCTGGCTCATCTGGTGGGTGAGTTCGGTGTTGGTGAGGAAGTGTTCGAGGATAAAAAGATAAACTGAGACCGCCATCCGTTGACACCGCACGTCGTCTACGCCAGCCACCGCGCATGCCCAGACTTGCCCGAATCGTGGCGGATGGGGTGCCCAACATGAAATCCAGCGCGGAAACTACCACTAGGACCTCGTTATTGTGGAGGATGACCGGCGGGTCTATCTGTGCTTTCAGCGCCACACGCCCCCTCCGTCCCTGCGAAAACTGCCAATAGTTCTCCACCTGCGGGACATTCGGTATTGGCACCCCTATGCAAAAATGGTACAATGGAGGTGTTCAAGGCTTGGAGGAACACGCATGCCCACATTTGAGTACCATGCCATCCGTGCGGAAGGCGACGAGGAAAAGTCCTTCGTCGGCGGGGTGGTTATTGCCAAGGATCGCCACGACGCGAAGGCGAAGCTGATGGAGAAGGGGCTGAAGGCGACGATGTTGAAGCAGGCGCGGGGCGTGATGGCGGTTATCAAATGGCTGGATGCCGATATCCGGTAGGACCGGGCTGTAATTTCGCCGGAGCGGGCCGAATATGCTATCGTCGCATTCGGCCAAGGGGGAACAGAATCGAAGAATCAGGCGCGGGGCCGTGTGTGCCTGTATACTGCGGCGCTTCCGGGCGCTCTCCTACGAATGAGGACGGATGAAGCTTTGTGTCGTCATACCGGCTTGCAATGAAGAGGCCACCCTTGAGCCGCTGGCCGAGGGTATCGCGTCGGTACTGGCCGATCAAGAGTACCGCATCCTCTTCATCGACGATGGCAGCACCGACGGCTCCTACGCCGCCATGCTCCGGAGTCGCGAGAAGAATCCCCGCATCGA
>JAIBAQ010000334.1 GCA_019695095.1 Candidatus Hydrogenedentota bacterium | reverse complement strand
ACCCCGGCACAAAAAACTCCCACGGCAATCCGTGAATTGTCGGCAAGTCGCGTAGGGTGTGCCGAGGTTTGGCGAGGCACACCATTCACGGGAAATCCTGGTGGGCCTCGAAGACTCTGCCCACCCTACTTTTACTGTGCCTGACCTACGGTGCTTTCCGAGGTTGTTTGCGTGGTTCCAGCTGACACTTACCCGTAGTCGCACCACTACGCAACTTCCATTTTGGAAGAAGATTTTTTGTCGACATTTTACAAGTCAATCTCGCAGCCATTGTTTGCAACCACTTCGTCCTCATTCTTGCGGCTCAGCATCCTTCTCCAAAGTTATCGTATGGTGTTCCAGTCGTTGGTCTGTGTAATCCAGCGCCTCAGAATGTGATTTGTAACCCTCTTTTTCGGCCGACAATGTGATCTCTGGCGCACCGAAGAGGGGATGTGCATACGTCTCTGAAACTCGGTACTCACCTTTTTCCGAAGTTATGCAGTGTTTAGCCAATCGCGGATTATTCATGATGTCCAAATTGACTTCCGCGCCTCCAATGGGCACACCCTTCGCGTCGACAACCTTCCCTTTGACAAAGATATATTGGTCGCATCCGCAATTGAGAATTCCGAAGAGAGCAACGATTGGGAGGGCTCGCATCTGATTCACTCTCATTTACTCGCTGGTCAAAGGCCCATTCTTACGCGTAAATACTTCAAGAATTTTATCTGAATGGTTCTCTTCATCGAGTCTGGAAGAGATGCTTCTGTCTCGTTTTGAAATGCATTAACGAATACAGGGTCTGAGATCATTTCGGAGAGTGTATCCTGAACGGCATGACCGTAAATCTCAGTTGTTACATTTAAGTAGGGGCCACCCTGTTCTGTTCCGATGAGGTAAGGGAAAACGCCACGCAGCCAGTCTGTAACATCATAGATCGCAAATCCTGTGGCGCCCAACCCCTGGACTTCCCCGCGAATAGTGGGCGCTTGGCGGAGAGTGTAAACTCTTCGCGAGGAGAAGTCCAAAATGAGCACGAAGCGACGAGCGTACACGGCCGAGTTCAAGCGTGAGGCGGTGCAGTTGGTGACCGAGCGGGGGTACTCGCTGGGCGAGGCGGCTCGGAGCCTGGGGGTGCATCCCAACCTGTTGCGGACCTGGAAGCAGAAGCTGGAAAGAGAGCGGGGCTCCGGTTCCGTGGCCAGGGATCTCTCGCTGGTGGAAGAGAACCGGCGGCAGGGCGTGAAGGAACAGATCATGATTGACGGGCAATGGATGAACGCGGGTATGCGGTCTGTTCCCAGAATTTCTTCGCGGCGTGGAGGAGTTGTTCGTCGACCACCGCGAGGTTCTGGAAGTGGACGGTTTGCTTGATGATGCCGCATTCGACATCGACGTAGAGTTGGCCATCTTCCCCGCGCGTGACCGGGGCCAGCAGGTATTCCTGGTGCTTTGCGAATTCATCCCTGAAACGCGGTAAGAGCGGCTCGGCTCCCGCAACGGGGAACATGCAGCGGACCTGGCCGAACAGCGAGAGGGGGAGTTCGTCGAGGACGATCCCCTCCGCCGTAGCGCGGATCATCGAGTTCTCGGGGTCGGGGCAAAGATGCACCGCGTAGCCGGGCTTTTCGTCGGGGCCTTTCCCCTCGACAATCGCGTCCCCCTCGATGATGGTCACGCGGATTTCCTCAAGCTCGTCCCGGTTGCCGTTCTGTTCGACCCAGTTTTGGAAGAGTTTGCGTGCCTCGTCAGCGTGGTCGAAGACGAGCCCCATGATCGGCGGAGCATCGCTGGTGGGATGCCAGCGAAACGTCGTGGCGGACCACTCCGCCTGCTGCCAGAGGGGATCGATCATCCAGGCGGCCGCGGGGAGAAACCGCTCGTACTCACGCACGCGATCCGCGAGTTTGGAGTATTCCCTCGACATATTACGAATAATTGAAATAGAAGTCAGATCATTCAACAGTTCACGGTACATGATTTACTCGCTGGCTTTTGCGGCTGCACCAATTCGACAATTCACGTGATATGCCTGCATAGAATTTCACTTGTCGGCAGAGTCCTCTGGTCGAAGGATAACTTTATGATTCTCGTGGTAAGCCTTGGACGCGTCCAATTCTTCGGAATATCTTCGAAACCCTTCTTTCTCAACCACCAGAATAATCTTAGGCTTCTCAAACGATGGTGCGTAAGTATCGAAGAGCCTGTATTGACCTGCGTCTGATGACATGTGCGATTTGCGAGGAGAAGTTTCAGAATTGAAATACAATTCCGCTCTCGCTCTCTGGATAGGTTTTTCATGTGTATCGACAACGGTTCCTTTCACAGAGATTATTGCGTCCCCAAAACATCCTCCAGTGAGTAGAACGAACGGAACAACGCAAATTAGCACAAGACGTGCCAGTTGTAGATTTCTAGGAATGTGGAGTCGCATATGACCTTCTGGATATAGCTGGACCAGCAATAAGAGTTCGGGGAAACTTAACCCCTTCGATATTCTTGAATGGAGGAGACACCAGTTATGATTGCCGGATGAGCCGCATTCTTTGAGTGTCAGTACATCGGCCAAGGGTATTCGTAGAAACCAGAAGACGGGAACGGCTCACTCGGCGGTGGCCGCTTAAAGAGCCTGCTTAAGTGGCTATTGACTTTCAATTCGATTGTGCGCTTCATCGACTCCGGAAGACTGGCTTCAGTTTCATTTTAAAACGCGGCGACAAAAGTTGGATTGTCCAGCATTTCAAGCAACGCATCCTGGATTGCGTGCCCAAAAATCTCGGAGAAGTTTCCATGGTACGCTGCACCGCTTTCGACATATGCAGCAGCCGAATCCAGAAGATAAATGGATAAAAACGAGGTCGTTCCTCCCGTTCTGTCTGCATGGTACGAATGAAACAACTCGTGTGCCAAAAGAGGAAGATTGTCCACTTCATTCGCACGTGGAAAACGCGCATAGTATTGATCTGTACCTAACGAGACTGCGCCAGCCCCAAAAGTGTCTATAGCATGGAATGCGATTATGTATTTGGGACGGAGGACATGCCAACCTTGAATTGACTTCTGGTCCCACAACTTTACTTCCGACATGACACGTGCGAGGCGAAGTAGCTCTTGATCGCCGTTGTGGCCTCCGCGATCAAACAGTCCTGGAAATGCGGCCCTGTAAAAATAGCCAATTATCAATTGTTCCTTTCTTGTGAGCATTCGGTAACTGCCACCGTCTGTGAGTATCCGAGAACCATCCATTGGTCTTTGTGCGGTGCGAGGCGGTGCACCGAGAACACCCGAAACAAACATCGAATAGATGGCCCCGACCGCCGCTCCGGAGTACATCCCCGTCGGGTCGATGTTGTTGACCGGGTCGCCGTGGACGTAGGCGTACTTGTGGAACGATTGCGGGTCGTTGAGGTTTCCGAAGAATGGGTCGAGCGTGCTGAAGCGGCCGGTCGTTGGTTCGTACATGCCGTCTTTCCTTTCGCTGCCAAGATCCGTGGTTCAACGTATTTGCTGAGCGGACACGTATTGAATGAACACGCCGAATGCCGGATTGGCATCGACGCTGCTCACGGGGGGACGAGCTGACACGATCGGCCCCTGGGCAACCCGTGGGCGTTGAGGACGCACCGACCCTTGAGCCATCCACTGGGGTTGAAGAGGGTTCGTCGGCGCTGAGGCCGCGAAATGCGGTGCCACGAAATGCGGTGGAATGGTCATCGCCTTCGGATGTCCGATCCGTTGAGCCACCGCGCGCTCGGCGGCGATCAGCGGCGCGGCCGTGCGCGGATCACAG
>JAIBAQ010000333.1 GCA_019695095.1 Candidatus Hydrogenedentota bacterium | reverse complement strand
ACCGCACCACCATCGACCACGCCCACCGCTACCGCAAGATGCTCGGCGGCGGCATGCGCCAAGTTGGCGTCCTCGCCGCAGCCGCCAACTATGCGCTCGACCACCACATCGACCGTCTCAAAGACGATCACCGGCGCGCCCGCGCATTTCGCAACGCCATCGAGACACTCCCCGGAATCGCGTGCCCCCTCCCCTCGCCCACCAACATCGTTTTCATCGACGTCCCCGACGCCTATCAATTCCTCGGCCCCATCATCGAACGCGACGTCTTTGTGCTCCCCACCTCCCCGACACGCATCCGCGTAGTCTTTCATCTCGACGTGGACGATACCGGGCTGGATAGGGCCGTGGAGGCGTTCAAGGCAGCGGCGCATTGAGTTGATTGGGGGCGGTATTTCTCTTCTGAAGTGTTTGTTCCCCTCGACGCGAGACCACTTAACCTCGATTTCTTCCACTTCGTCCACAAATCGGAATCGAATTCAGACAGAAGCGCTCTGCATTTGCCTCGCTGAATTTGCGCACGACAGCCTCCTCTCATAGCTGCACATTCGGTTGAATCGACGGAGTAATGCACGGCTACGCACCTTGACACAAGTGCAAATATCGGCTATATTCACATATAGCACATAGTCACTTCCGCACGGAGCATCATACAGTGCCTCAACTTCACCTATATGTTCCAGACGCCGTGGCCAAGCAACTCCAAGCTAAAGCGAAGGCTTCGGGAATGTCTACTTCACGCTACCTCGCCACTGTCGTCTGTCGAGAGATAGGTGGAGGGTGGCCTGCGGGCTTCTTTGAAGAAGTGGTCGGCGGTTGGAAAGGAAAACCTCTGAGACGCCCCAGTCAGGGAAGATTTGAAGAGCGTGATGTTTTCTAGATGTATCTGCTTGATACCAATGCATGCATTCGCATCCTCAACAACTCGTCCAGAGTACTGGTGACTCGTCTTCAGTCGGAAGACTCGTCTGTAATAAGGCTGTGCTCAATTGTCAAAGCTGAGCTCCTCTATGGAGCAAGGCATAGTGACCGTTCTACAGAGAACCTTGCAATACTCGGGCGCTTTTTCGCTGCTTTTATCTCGTTGCCCTTTGACGACAGATGTGCTGAATTTGCCTCTATAATACGGTCCACTCTCGCGACTCGTGGGCGCCCCATTGGCCCCAACGACATCCTTATAGCTGCGACGGCAATGGCTCACAATCTAACCCTTGTCACACACAACTCGCGAGAATTCTCTCGTGTAGATGGCCTTCAGATAGATGATTGGGAATAGCCTCCTACCCTGACAGACCAAGCCTTGAGGGGATTTCAGTCATTCATAGATTCCCTCACTCCGCAAGTCCCTCGTTTCGCGAGACGAACCCACGTCGCATTGGTCCGACCAGACACCCGATCCACATCCCCGGACGCCGCCAAGTGCAGCGAACTCTCTCTTATTAATGGAATTGGTCTGGTAAACGCCTCCCCACAGTTATAGAATAGCCGACGGTTCTTAGCGGTCTTGGGCGCAGTCAACCTATTCCTTCTGGTGTGAGGTGTCTGACATGATCCGATGCGAATCCTCCGTCTTGATTACCAAACCTGCGGCAGAAGTCTTTGCGTTCATAGACGATTTCTCCAGATATCCGGCATGGATGGAATCGTGCGTGGAGTTGCGTCAGACCTCCGGTGGGCCTCGCTCAGCCGGAGCCACCCTGCACTACAGGCACAAACAGGGCGGGCACGAAGGCGAGATGACTGGAGTCATCACGGACTATGAACAAGGTTCGCGTCTTGAGATGAAGTTCACCGATTCGATGTTTGACGTCGTAGTCGCATTCGACTGCGCGCCGGACTCGGGTGGTTGTCTCGTCACGCACAGCATCGCGATTACCCTCAAGAACTTCATGACGAAGTTGATGTCCCCGATGATCAAGTCAGGCAATGAGAAGCAGGTTCAATCGAATGTGTCGCGCTTGAAGCATCTTGCCGAGGGTAACCCCGGATAGTCCGGACTCCTCATGGCGCAACTGCAACGTCTCGCACGTGAGCAATTTGCTCCGGCGCAAATTGCGGGATAGATGCGCATGCCAGAATGTTACGGTAAGACCAACCAGAAGGAGAACCGACATGAGCTCTGATGCCGCAATGCCCAAGCCAACGCCTGCTCAGGTCATCGAAAGCATGCTTGCACTGTTAGGTGACCGTGACCCACTTGAAGTCATGAAATGCACCGGTGCAGCGCTTGGGGCGGCATGTGCCGGACTTGACGATGCGGCGCTCCGCACACCTGAAGCGCCGGGGAAGTGGTCGGTTATCGAGGTGGTGAAACACTTAGGCGACGCAGAATTGGTCTTTGCCGTGCGTTTTCGGTGTATTCTTGCGGAACCCAACTCCGCCATGTCCGCAATTAACGCTGATGCATGGTCAACACGGCTTCGGTACGTCGAGGCCGACCTTGCAGCCGCGCTCGCACAGTTCAATGCGGTTCGGGAGATCAATCTGCGCTTCTTGCAGGGTCTGTCGGAAGCAGAATGGAATGCCTCCTACACCCATTCAATGCGCGGTAAAGAAACCCTCCGGCAGTCTGCCCGGATTTACGCGGCGCACGACCTCAGCCACCTCGCGCAGATCGAGCGGATCAAGCAGCGCGTGACTTCTTCATGCGCTTGAAATCGCGGAAGGTCAGGAGCTTCTTCGATTCGTCGTCCCACAGCCGGTAGTTCATGCACTTCAGGCTGGACCACAGGGAGATCTGCGGCGATTTCTGAAAGATCTCGTTGTCCCGGTGACACTCTTCGAGGAAATAGTTCGGGATCTTCGCGCTCAAATGATGAATGTGGTGGAAGCCGATGTTGCCCGTGAACCATTGCAGGACTTTGGGCAACCGATAGTACGAACTTCCCTGCAGCGACCCGGCGACGAAGTCCCATTCTTCGCCTTTCGCCCAATAGACGTCTTCAAACTGGTGCTGCACGTAGAACAACCACGTTCCGGCCGCCGCCGCGATGAAGAAGACGGGGACTTGTACCAACAAGAAGGCCTTCCACCCGATCGTCAGGCACATAGCCGCGACGAACAGGCCGAGCGCGATGTTCATGCGCCACACGCTACGACGGTCGCGGGCGGTACCCTTTCGGCGAGGGATGCGATACTCAACAACGAACAGGTAAAAACTGCCAATTCCAAATAGAAGAAATGGGCTTCGGTAGATTCGATAGATAAGGCGTTTGCGCCAGGGAGCCGCCATGTATTCCTTGACGGTCATCGTCCAAATGTCCCCGTGGCCACGCTTGTCGAGGTTACCCGCGCCGGCGTGATGCAGGGCATGATCGTGCTTCCAGAAGTAATAGGGTGTCCAGCACAAAAATCCCGTGATACTGCCCACGATGTTATTTGCGAGGGTCGACTTGAAATACGAACCATGGCCGCAGTCGTGCGAAATAATGAAGATTCGCACCAGGAAACCCGCCGTCGGTAGCGCGAGCGCCAGCGTCAGTAAATAGGACACATCAAGAGACAGATACATCAGAATCCAAAGACCAATGTACGGCACGATGGTGTTGATGAGTTGCCAGGTACTGCGCATTTTGCTGGGTCTATGGTACTTCGCGACGATAGCTTTCCAGTGATTCTGGAGCGATTCACTCGCCTCCATCACTCTTTCGTTAGTGCTCATAGTGAGAAAATGAAACCCCGTTTCACCGTGTGGGAGTGCACAGTTCCGTACGAACTCGCCAACTGGAAGGAGACCGTGATGACGGACCTAAAGCACTACCCAATTGCGCGAATCGACTCAACGGCACTCGCCGTTCCCTTGCATGTACGACCAACAAACACCAGTATACCTACACTCTGTTCCTGGTTCCACTTTTGCC
>JAIBAQ010000332.1 GCA_019695095.1 Candidatus Hydrogenedentota bacterium | reverse complement strand
GAGATGAGTCGCGTTCAGATTCTTGTACACGCGCCAGAACCGCAGGAAGTTGCCGTGCAATGCGATGCGCCGTGGGAGGGGAACGGGTGCGGGTACTACACCGTTCTGCACGATGCGCGCGAGTCGGTCTACAGGATGTATTACCATGCCTGGCAGATTCCCACTGGAATCGAACCGGGTGGTCCATTGAGCATCGCGTATTTCGAGAGCAAGGACGGCATCGCATGGAGCCGGCCCGTTCTTGGCCTCTGCGAGTTCAATGGGTCAAAGGAAAACAACATTATCCTCAACAAGATGGGTGATGGAAGCGGTTGCCACGATTTCTCGCCCTTTATTGACGAGAACCCCGCGGCCACGCCGGAAGCGCGATACAAGGCGACCGGCGCAGGCGCCGAGACCAATAAGGGCGTCTGGGCCTATCAATCGCCGGATGGCATTCACTGGACACCGATGGCGGACGGGCCGGTCTTCAGCAAGGGTGCGTTCGATTCGCAGAACGTTTCATTCTGGTCGGCGAAGGAGCAGCAGTATGTGCTCTATTACCGAACGTTTTCCGGAGGCAACTTCGAGGGTACGCGACTGGTGAACCGCGCGGTCTCCAAGGATTTTCTTCACTGGACGGAGGAAGGGCCCATCGCGTTTCCTGCTGGGGAGGGGCCGCAGGAGTTGGCCCAATTTTATGTCAATCAGATCAAGCCGTATGCGCGCGCGCCACACCTTTACATCGGATTTCCCGCGCGCTATGTGGATCATGGGGTCACGGAGTCTACCAAGCTGCTGCCTGAGTGGGAACTTCGCGAGAAGCGCATGACGGTCTCGCAGCGGTATGGCACGGCCGTTACCGACTCTGTCTATATTAGCAGCCGCGACGGGAAGAATTTCCGTCAGAGCAATGACGTGTTTCTGCGGCCTGGGCTCAGGACGCGCCATAACTGGTCGTATGGCGACAACTACATCGCATGGCATGTTGTTGAGACCGATTCCACTCGGGACGATTCGCCGAAGGAACTTTCGCTTTATGCCACCGAATCGTACTTCACCGGCCGTGACTCACGCTTGCGCCGCTATACTCTGCGCATGGACGGATTCGCGTCCGTCCACGCGAAGCACGAGGAAGGCGAGTTCATAACCAAACCAATTACCTTTATTGGAAACGAGTTGTCGCTCAACATTTCCACCAGTGCAGCAGGAATGGTAAGGGTCGAGTTTCGAGAAGTTGGGGAAGCGCCGATACCGGGCTTTACCCTTGACGAGTGTGACGCAATCTACGGCGATTCGATCGACCGGCGAGTGAGCTGGAAGGGAAACCGCAGTGTGGCGGCGCTGAACGGCAGACCGGTCGTACTGCGATTCGTGATGTGCGAGGCAGATCTCTATTCGCTGGCCTTTGAGTGATACTTCGTTACGGTTAGCGCGGTGGCTCTTGGATGTACCTCACCTCGTAGGCGTAGCTTGCCTGCTGTCCCTTCTCCAGATGGCAGGGCTTGGGAAACAGCTCCAGGTTGACTTGGAGCCGTGAGGGATCCCAGAAATGGCCCATCGCCACGTACTCTTCGGGGTTGAACCTTTGCTCAATTCCGAACTTGGCTTCGTGGTTGAAGTAGGCAAAGGCGCCGCCTGCAACGGCCTCGCGGATCGCTCTTGTTTGATCGTCCGTGGCAATGCCCTCGAACCAACCGGCGTTGGCCTGCTTCCATGCGGGCGATTTGATGTACAAGCTGAGAACGTCAGGATCGGGAGATGCGGTCCCCGTGTCGTATTCGGGATGCACCTGCGCGTCGAAGTCACGCGCCGCGCCCGCGGTCAGCGTGGTTTGAACGCGAATTACGTCTCCGTCAAGCAGAATCTGTCGTTCCACTTTCGTGCCATCGGGTGTGCTGAGCGTTAGAGTGACTTTCCCGGGCTCGGTACGTGCTTCGTATGGCAAGATGCGCTGGGGATTCGGACCTTCGCCCTGGCGTACCCATTCCTCGAAGCGGAAACGATTGAGCGCGCGAGCAGCCTGAATGACATTGCGGCCCGTGGGCTTGTATGTCATCTCCACCAGCTTTGCATTGCTTTCGGGCAGCAACACCACACGCCAGGTATCGTTTTCAATCGTTGTTGCCTTGAACCCCTGGTGGAACGCTTTTTGACTCTCTATGTAGGTATCAATGGATGTCATCTCGTCTTCCATCGTGACCCCATACTTCTTGCACAATTCAGCGAACCGATTCAGAAGGTCCGGGTCCAGACTGGTGAGGTCTGGACGGCACATTCCGTCGCTGATGTGGAGCGGGATGCTGACGGCACTCAGTGCGGCACGATAGGCGCACAGGGAAGCCTTCTCGACTCGTGCGCGAACCTCATCCGATTGTGCGCGTGACATCGCGTCGCGGAAGTAGGCCATGATGCGCTGCGCACTTTGCCTGTTGATGCACAGCGCGGACTCAGTCGGGAAACAGGTTGGGTGGGTGCCGCTGGTTTGAACGAGGTCATGGTAGTACGTCAGGTAATCCATGATAGGCTGCGCGGATTCACGGTAGTGCAACCGGCAGAACTCCATCGCTTCCGACCAGCTATCTCGGCCCGGTTTCCAGATGCATCGTGACATCACGTAGTTGCGGAGGTCGCTCAACTCGGCGGACATCGCGTTCCCGGCCGCCTGCATGAACACGCCGCGCCCGTTGTTATTCGCAAAATACGCGTCGCTGCCCCCGATGCTGCGAAGGTTCGGGAACGGGAGCAGATAGCCCTTAAAGTTGGTGTTATAGTGCCAGATGAATAGGTGGTCCGCCTTCCTCTTCCAACCGGCGGTGTCTTTGCAGAATTCCCGGTTCAGCGCACAGGATGGGTCGTCGATTGCGTGGGCGTCGCAGCATTCGATGCTGCACAACTGGATCAGCACGTTGTGGCGCGCGCGCATGTGCTTGGGGGGCTTGCGGGTGTACATATACGCGTAGCAACTTACAAAGATATCGGGATGCGCTTTTTCGATACGTTCGGCTACTTTGTTCACGAGCTCCAGGTGCGCGCCCGCGTGCGATTCTTCTCGGGCGTCGATGGCCGCGCAATTGGGACACGTGCAGTAACTGTCGTTGTCCATCTGAGCGATATTGATGTTCTTTGCGGTTGGATTCTTCTCAATCTCCTCGAGTACGGCCTGCGTAACGAGGTCAATGACCTCTGGGTTGCTGACGCAGAGTTGAGGTCCGCCGCCACCCATTTCCAGTTTTCGCTGCCCATCCACGAGGGCGTAATACTCCGGGTGTTCTTTGCCGTACTTTGCCGGAGGTAGAAGGTATGCAACGTTGTGGCTCACGAGGCGATATCCGGTTTTGCCGCCGAGCTTGGGATCGTCACTGACCGTGTTCGTTCGCAGACGCGCGGCGAATTCCGGTGACTTCATGGTTTCGCCGTAGTACGACCAGCGAAATGCAAACGGCGGGTTGTATGCGTGCTTACCCAGAGGGATACGCACCGTCGATGGATCGGGGAAGTACGTATCATCGTAGGTTAGGTAACGCACGCCGCATAGTTCTTCGAAGAACTCATAGACGCCGTAGAGCGTTCCGCGCGGACGGCCCCCGCCAATGAATATCGCGTCCTTGGTCACCCGTATTTGCAGACCTTCCTCGCCCAGTCTATCGAGATTGAGGCGTTTTCCCGCGCGGGCGATTGCATCTGGGCCGATATAGATAGCGCCCGTGTTCTGTTTTGCCTCGGAGGCGACGGAGAGTTCTGTTCCTGTCAACCCTTTAAAGAGGGTCTGAAATTCGGTTGCCGCATAGCGTTCCGATTCTGTTGCCGCGGAATCGCATACGATTTGCCAATGGGTCATCGCCGAGGGTGAGATCGCACTGTCGGCGAAGGCAGCCGTTCCCGAAAT
>JAIBAQ010000331.1 GCA_019695095.1 Candidatus Hydrogenedentota bacterium | reverse complement strand
TCCCCGGTGAGCAGCAGCTCTACTGCATCCCGCTTAAACTCTTCATCATATTTCCGTTTTGACACGTCGGGTCTCCTCTTCCCATTCTATCTACCCCTACGTGTCCGTCAAAACAGGGCAACCTCACACTCTTACGACCGCAGGTCTCCACCTCGCCCATCTCGCCCACCTCGTCCACCTCGTCCACCTCGTCCACCTCGTCCACCTCGTCCACCTCGTCCACCTCGTCCATCTCGTCCATCTCGTCCATCTCGTCCATCTCGTCCATCTCGTCCATCTCGTCCACCTCGTCCATCTCGTCCACCTCGTCCATCTCGTCCATCTCGCCCACCGCTTGACCTGAGCCCACCCGAATGCTACCTTCCGCCTACTGCCCGGCCAGGCTGCTCCGAGCCGGGACTTCTGGTGACAATGAGCTGCAAATCGTATAAGGGAGAATTCCAATGAAGGCAAAGGTGTGTTCCATTCTAGGCATCGTCGCGATTGCGATGGCGGTTGCCATGGTTCCAAAGGACTTCGTATCCGCCCAGCAGGCGGCCTCGAAGGGCATCTCGACCCCGGACATCGATCTGGACTCGGCGATGCGCGTATTGAAGGCGGCTCAAGAAAAGGCCGGCGCCATCAACTGCAAGATGGACATCGCCGTGGTCGATGCGGGCGGCAATCTCAAAGCCTTCGCGCGAATGGACGGCGCGTGGCTCGGCAGCATCGACATCGCCATTAAAAAGGCCAAGACCGCCCGCTACTTCGACATGCCCACCGGCGATATCGGAAAGTTGAGCCAGCCCGGCGGCGCGCTCTACAACATTGAGGTGTCGAACGGCGGTCTCATCACGTTTCCCGGCGGACTGCCCATCAAGAACGCGGCCGGTGAAGTAATCGGCGCAATCGGCGTGTCGGGCTCGACGGTCGAAAACGACCACGCCTGCGCGGAAGCGGGGGTAAAGGCCCTCTAGGAGCAAGAACTTTGGCAAAGAGGTTCGAAGGGCAAACAGTATTCATCACAGGCGCATCGTCGGGCATTGGCGCGGAACTCAGCCGCGCCTTTGCCCGCGAAGGCGCGAACGTGGCCCTGGCGGCGCGCCGGGCAGACATACTCCGCGCCAACGTGGAGGCCATCCACCAGGAGGGCGGACGCGCCCTCGCTGTCGCGTGCGACGTACACGACCGCGCCAGCCTGGACGCGGCGGTTGCCGCAACCGTCGAAGCATTCGGCGGCATCGACGTGGCTGTCGCAAACGCGGGATTCGGCGTAAGCGGAGCGTTCTGGAAACTAACGCCCGACGACTTTCGCCGGCAATTCGAAACTAACTTCTTCGGCGTTCTGAATACCGTCTACGCCGTGATGCCGCACCTGGAAAAATCGAAAGGCAGACTCGGCCTCGTCTCCAGCGTACTCGGACGCCTCGGAGCACCCGCCACCGCCCCCTACTGCGCCAGCAAGTTCGCGGTCTGCGGCCTCGCCGAATCCCTCTACTTCGACCTCGCCGAAAAGGGGATCACGGTCACGTGCATCAACCCCGGCATCGTCGCGAGCAACATCCGCATGACCGGCAACGACGGTGTCCTCCGGGAAGGACGTCCCGACCCTGCTCCCGCATGGATTATCGTTCCCACCGATCGCGCCGCCCGCGCCATCGTCACGGCGCTGTACCGCCGCCAATTCGAAGCCGTCATCACCGGCCACGGCAAAGCCGCCGCCTTCTTTGCCCGCCATTTCCCGCGCACCACGCGATGGCTGATGCGAGCGTCTACGGGCGGACGTATGGAAAGCGTGGAAAAGGCAAAGCGAGGCTCTAGCGCGCCGGGGAAGGAGTGAGGACTATTCTCATTGTCCCATCTGCCATGCCTTGATGGCATCGATCGGATGAATCAGCATTATGATGTTCAGTGTGAGGTTGTCCCGAATCCATACCAGCATCACAAGCTCAACGATTGCCACAAACACCAACGACCGGCGCAGTCCCAGGTAGTACGCAACGGCAAACCCAATGCCGCACGACATAACGTCGCCCATCGAATTAAGCACGGAATCGCCCTCATAACCCAACGCAAACGTGCCTTCTCGATACCGCTGGATGATGAACGGCGAATTCTCAAAAAGCTCCCATGCGCACTCAAGCACAATCGAAAAAAAGAAGCGCCATTGGCTGGATGCCTTTCGCAACAGCAAGGCAAACAGCCCGCAGAAGATCACGCCGTGCAACACGTGAGAGAAACTGTAGGGATCGAATAAATGTTGCGAGTTGTGGGATGTCCAGATATCGCCGGACCACGGCGTCGCTTTCCCGCAGGCACACCACCATATGCGTCCATGATGATGCAGCAGAAAGGCCGTGACCATCGCGGCAATTGCAGCTGCCGCCCAAGGTGTCCAACGTTTGCGAAGCACAGAGTACAACTTGTCTTTCACGTGATCGTTCTCATGGTTTTTTCAAGCAGCTAACCGAATGCGTGAACAACTAGTGTAGCTTAACTGACTCGGGAGTTCCTTCCCCACAGGGCATACAACGGTACGCCGGACAACACCAACACCAATCCGATCCCCGCATTGCGCGGGCTCTGATAGATCGTCACCACCACCAGCACGGCGCAGAACGCCACAAAGAACAGCGGCACGAAGGGGTAGGCCGTCACCTTATACGGACGTGGCGCGTCGGGCAACGCGCGGCGCAACACAATCACTCCGAAGGCCGTTGCGCCATAGAAAATGAACGACGCGAAGATCACCATGTCGGTGAGCTGATCGAAAGTCCCGCTGAACACCAGCAACGACGCCCACACCGCTTGTATCACCAGCGAATTCGAAGGGGTCTTGTAAACGGGATGGCACTTGGCCGCTCCCTTCAGGAACAGACCATCGCGCGCCATCGCAAAGTACACGCGGCTGTGCGGCATGAGTTGGCAGTTGGTCGCCCCAAACGTCGATAGCAGAATCAGGATCGCGATGAACGTCGCCCCGTGCGGCCCCACGCATTTCCGCATGACCTCAACCGCGACTATCGCGTTGTCCTGCTTCGTGAGGGCCGCCATCTCTTCCACCGGCATCACGTACACATACGCCGCGTTGACCAACAAATACACCGCCATCACGCCCGCCGTGCCCAACCCCAACGCCAACGGGATATTGCGCTTCGGACGCCGCACCTCCGCCGCCAATGACGTGATGTTGTTCCAACCGTCATACGCCCAGAACGCCCCCAGAAACGCGGCAAACATCGCGCCGAATAGACCCAGATTCGTTGCGTATTGCGCATCGGGATGGGCCAGCCACGGCGTAAAGTGCTCAGCCGAACCCTGCCCGATCGTCAAACCCAGCGCAATCAGCAACGCAATCCCCGCGAGCTTCAGACACGTGAAGACGCTCGCGATCATCCCTCCAAACACGACGCCGTAATAATTCGCAACCGACAACGCGGCAATCGCGACCACGGTGAACACCTTCACACCGAGGTTGTCGAGCGGATAGAAGATGCCAAACAGCGACCATTGCTCATACACCGCGTCAAGCCGTGGAAAGTGAAACAAGGTATTCGCCGACTGGCCAAACACATACGCGATCGAACTAATCGACGCCGTCTGAATCACCGCAAACGACGCCCACCCATACAAGTACGCAAAGAACCGCCCATAGGCCCGCTGCAGGTAAACGTACTGTCCGCCCGGCTCCGCGATAATCCCCGCCAGCTCCGCGTAACTCAGCGCCCCCAGAAAGCTCACCACACCCGCGATCACCCAGCACAACAACAGCAGCCCCGGCGACTGCACCTGCTCCGCCATCGGAGCCGCTTTCTTGAAGATGCCCGAACCGATCATGTTCCCCATGATGATCATGATCGCGGTAAACAGACCCAACCTCGCCACCAAACC
>JAIBAQ010000330.1 GCA_019695095.1 Candidatus Hydrogenedentota bacterium | reverse complement strand
ACTCGGCTTTCATGGCAATCTCCTTCAAAATTAAACCTGATCTGTATTACTTCTCTACTATAATTAGACAACTTTAGAAAGACTTGGTTTAATCACAATGTAGGTATTACTATTGGCTAGACTACGCGTAGCTGGAATGCGACAGAAGATCCGGCATCCACCATTTTGTCGAGGAGTGTCAGGACAGCGGCACGGAGAGGGTTGTTCTTCTTGATCGCAGCCGCATGTTCGTGGATCGCCACGCGCATCACGGTCTCAAGTTTCCACAGGATCACTTCGTTTTCTAGTGGATTCTCTTGCGTGTGTCCATCAAGGGCCTGTTGCAGTTCAATAAGAGCGCCCGGAATGCCAATTCCCCGTCCGACACCTTCCAACAGGTTCACCACGCATTCGAATCCGAGCGCGCTCGTGCCGATTGCCCGAATGCTATCTCTGATAAAGTTTGGGCGCTTGTGAAGAATAGCGAAGTCATGAGCGTCAGGAATCCACGGTACAGACTGGAACAATGCGGACTGGAATAACAATATCCGCAACAGCTTATCGTGGCTTGAGTGATACCAACGTCCATCCTGAAAGATGGAAGGCTGACGATAACAAATTTCGGTAGCGATATCCCATAGCGTCCAGAAGTTTGTCGTTCCATCGCCCGCTCCGTACTGTTCAACTAAAACGTCTTCAAGCACCATCGCCGCGAAGTCGGGTATCTGTTCGCACAGATTTTCTAATCGTGAACTCTCGGCCCGCAGCTTCTCCGGCGTGGCGTAGAGCAATTGGCGAGCGTATAGCTTAGCGATAGCATACTGTGCCTCATAGGACAGATCGCGTTCATCAGCTTTGTTCTTTGTAGCTGTGGCCGCCGCATCCACGAGCATCCCCATAGCCGAACGCGACCATTCCCAATCTAGATCGAGCGGCACCGTTTCAAGCGCGGGCGTCAAATACGGGAAGTAGCACAACTGCTGATCTAATTGCGGTTCGTCCAGCACGCCAGCCTTTAAGCCGTCAAGCAACTTGGCGCGCGCTTTGCCAAATGACTGTTTCCATGCCACCTCCCTCTCGGGATACAGCAAAATATTGAGCGCGGTGCCCATCATCACCGCGAGGTGCGCAAGCCCGAGCACGCAGACTCGCGCCAGGGTCGGTTCGCTCTTCCATAAAAATTGCTGGATGCCTCGGATAGCGTACTCTCGAATTTCGTCGGTCGGGTGAGTGAGCGCTTCAGCAAGCGCCCCAAGCAGGAGTTCTCGTTGTTTCGTTTTGGGCAGTGCGAGGGGCAACACACACGCGGCTGCTCTGGAGCCATCTGCGTTGAACCGTTGCATGGTTTCCAAATCGTTGTACTCAGCCGGCGCAGCGACCGCCTTGCAGATCTCGCCCTCAGCCCATGCTCGTGTTTCTCCACCTATTTCACCGTTGTCCAACCGGATCAGCGCGGTTGCGATGAGTGCTGGAAGGTTCGGGGTAACATAGGAGTCTTCCTTAGCAGGTTCCTGCTTGAGTTGGCGGAATTCTGCCAGTGCCTCTACATGGCTCAGATATAACGTGCGATGCTGCTTTGCATCCATATCGAAGAATGAATTTCCCCACAGGAAGAGTTTTATCGCTGTATTGGTGCCTCTCCATTGCTCGGCGTTATCTTCTACCAATTGTTGCAAATCCGGATCTAGCTCACGAGTTTCCAACGGTATATAATCTTCTTGAGTCGATTCGCCGAGATTCATTTCCCGTAAGTCCATACGCTTGAGCGCCAACCGCCAGAGTTGGGTTTCCTTGGAGGTATCGCCAGCATCAATTGCAGCCTTGTGGTCGTCGAGGATTTGCCAAAGAGCTTCCTTAAGTTGTGGTGTCTCAATTTGCAACCGGAAAATCAGCGATTCCAGGTCAAGGCGGCGATGCGGGAGCTTGTTGCTCTCGGCCCGCTCTTGCTGCATCGCTGCACTCATGGGATTATGGGGAGAAGCCCACGCTTGGGCACGGGTTTCAAGCCCCGTTCTACGTCGATCCATCCCAATGAATTCCCGAATGCGGAACAGGTCGAGAAACTCCTCGGAGAATAGTCTTGGGTACGCATTCAGCACGCTGGCGACGACGGAGAGGGTGAACGCTGAGGTGCTCTTGCGGAGTACGTATTTCAAGAAAGGGACAATGTCCACGCCGACTGTATGAGCCTCCAAAAACCACTTCTCAAGAGCCATGAGCGCCGACTCAAGCATATACGGTGCCACTGCCGTACCGCGATGCGCCAACCACATCCTTTCCGAAAGCAGGAATTGATGGCCTTCGGGCAAGAAAGGCACAGTCAGTGCAATAATTTCATCTTGAAACTTAGAGTGGCGAGACATTTCGGCAGCGTGATTGCACAACTTAACGGTGTTTTTAACCGCTTTCACTGGATGTGTGCGTAGTAACTGCCAAAATGGGCCTTGATAGGCGCTTGGCGCGAAAAACTGTAAGTGTTGCCCGATACAGAGTCCAAATTCAGGCCCAATTTCGTGGTGCCACTCTCTTCCATCATGATCTGAACGGACGTAGAGCGACCACAGCGCGGCAATAACAAAGTCGGGCAGGTAGCAGCAAAGCGAGCTACAGTTGGTGAATTCGAGTGCGTACTCGATTACATTTTTTGCGCCCCATGTCCTTCGGTGATCATCGTTTTTTAAAGCATCCAAGCACATTTGCAGGAATGTTCGCCCTTGTTCGGGATCTGCCCCAAGCGTTTTCAGGACAATGCTAAGGAAGCGCTTTGCTAACTCGCCTCGTGCAATCTGGGCGGTACTGGAGCCGCGCAGAACGTGAAGTCCGATGGCAAGCGCCGCGCGGGTAGTCTCGTTTGGTTGGTAGAAATCCCGCTCACCGGACAGCCAGTCCTCGATAAGTCCCGCGATCCATGGATGATCCGCGTCGTTCAGCTTGTTCAAGTGCGAGCTAACGAGCTGGATGACCTTTCCCCACGCGCCGCCGACCGGCATGGTTAGTGCGTATCGAATTTTGATTTCCGTCGGGAATCCGCCATCGGTGGGTAATTGAGGAAGATCCTCCCTTGGCCCTTTGCAGGCAACCCGTAGCAGATGAACCAGTCGGCGCAGTCGCACCATGCCATTCTGAACGAGCAACGCCTCATGTTCGTCAATGAATGTTGGCGCGTGCTCGGAGCGCAGCATCCCGACCAGAGAATCGTCTCGCCAGAAAGGCGGTATCGACGGATCATCGAATATGCGGTGCACCAAGTCTAGCGCCTCGGACTCTTTCCTTGTGATGGCTTCGGCCAGCCAACTCCGATACGCGCGGCGAATTCCGGGATGTGTGCCTACGGTCTCGAAGAACGTGGGCCAGTCGTATTCCGCCGCCACGACCTGTCGCTGGATGTAATTGTGCAGCGACCAGTCGTCGAAGATATCGTGCGCTGGCGCAACCCGACCGTGCATGTCGGCAACCAGTATTCCGTCGTTAAGGAGCGCGGACACCGCTTCAAAATCGGAAAGCTGCTCTACAAACTGAACCACGCGCTGCGCTCGCCGCAAGCACGTATCGTCGAACGTCCGCTTGCGACGGTCTGGCATGTTCTCTGCCGCGCTAGCTGGGTTTGTCACGGCTTGCAGCCAGAGAAATTGCTTGAGATTATTCGTGGACTGGAAAGGCGCCGCGCTCACACACGCCGAGTGTGTCAACGCCAGGCGCAGGTAGAATGGTACGCGCAACACCGGGGTAAGACTGGAACCACGAATCTTGGCGTAATCGAGCGGCCCGGCGCGTAAGGCAAGCTCTAAGGTGATTTCCGAAAAACAATCTCCCCATTCAGATAGAATTTGCTCACACCCTTGACCCACCGAGTAGGATCATGCTGTCCGCTCTCGAACCGACCGTCTTACCGTTGTCCGCCTCTCAAATC
>JAIBAQ010000329.1 GCA_019695095.1 Candidatus Hydrogenedentota bacterium | reverse complement strand
ATTCGATAGGCGGTGACCTCAAGCCAGTGGTTTCGTGGCGCTGGAGTCCCAGTCTCGCGGAACTTTCGAAGTCGCTGCCTCGCGTTGAGGCGCACGGCACTGCCGTACTGCCTGCTGAATTAACGCCCGAAGACTGGCCTGCCTTTCGTGGTCCCGCACGTGACAACCATGTGTCCGGCACGATTGCGACGGATTGGACTAATCCACCGCGCGAACTCTGGAGACGGTCAATCGGTCCAGCATGGTCTTCGTTCGCTGTCGTTGGAGATTACCTCTTCACGCAAGAACAGCGCGGTGAGGAAGAGCTGGTCACGTGTTATAGGGCGGATTCCGGCGAAGAAGTCTGGTCGAACAGCGTCCCAGCCCGGTACGATGACATCATGGGGCTGGGTCCGCGCGCAACGCCAACGTATCACGAAGGAAGACTCTTCACGCAAGGCGCGACCGGCATCCTGCAATGTCTGGATGCCGCTACGGGAACTTCACTCTGGAAACGTGAACTTGTGAAGGATGCGGGCATCGATGTCCCCATGTACGGTTTCGCAAGTTCGCCGCTGGTAGTGGACGATCTCGTCATCGTCTTTGCGGGCGAAAGTGAAGGCAAAGCACTGCTTGCATACCGGCGCGAAAACGGCGACATCGCATGGCAAGCAGGACGCGGAAGCGGCGGCTATAGTTCGCCGCACTATGCAGTCATTGTGGATGTACCGCAGATTCTGATGCTCAGTGATTTTGGTTTGCAGTCGTTCGAGCCGAAATCAGGAACGCTGCTTTGGGAGAATGCGTGGGAAATCAAGATGAATCCGCGTTGCGTTCAGCCCCTTGTGGTCGATTCCGAGTCGGTCATGTACGGAGCTACGGGGGCATACGGGTCACGACTGCTTCGTGTCCAGCACACTTCGGAATCGTGGAAGACCGAGGAAGTCTGGTCAACGAAGCAGTTCCGACCGTACTTCAACGACTGCGTCGCTCATAAAGGCGATTGCTACGGGTTCGACGGTGAGCGTCTTGCGTGCATCGATCTAAAGACCGGCAAGCGCCGCTGGCAGGGCAAACAGGTGGGTGGCCAGATGCTGTTGCTCCCCGAAATGGACAAGCTCCTCGTCTTGAGCGAAGACGGAGAGGTCCTGTTGATAGAAGCAAAACCCGACCGCTATTCGGAGGTCGGCCGCTTCAAGGCGATTTCCGGTAAGACGTGGAATCATCCCGTGCTTGTTAGAGGCAGGCTTTATGTTCGCAATTCGGAGGAGGTAGCCTGCTTTGCGCTGGGAGAAGGCGCACGCTGATTGACTTCGCCGCTCCCTGCAATGGCCAAGGGCACGTAAATTGCGTTGACTGGCCGCGTTTTCCTCGCTATAAATGCGCGTGCACGTTGTGAAGGCCTGCGCAGTCTGCGAATAGTTTGCCGATTCTGTCGGCCTACGGCGAAAGGTATTACCGGATGTCTACGGTCAATCTAGTTACCGGCGGGGCCGGTTTCATTGGGTCTCATCTTTGCGAAGAGCTGCTCAAACGCGGTGAGCAGGTGCTTTGCCTGGACAATTTTTTCACCGGGCGAAAAGCGAACATAGAGCACTTGATGGAGAATCCGCATTTTGAGCTAATTCGACACGACGTAACGCAGCCTATCCTTCTCGAAGTGGATCGCATCTACAATCTCGCGTGCCCCGCATCGCCCGTCCACTACCAGTACAATCCCGTGAAAACGGTGAAGACGAATGTGATGGGTGCGCTTAATATGCTTGGTTTGGCCAAACGTGTGAAGGCAAGGATACTCCAGGCTTCGACGTCGGAAGTCTACGGCGATCCGAAAGTCCATCCGCAACCCGAATCGTACTGGGGCAACGTAAACACGGTCGGAATTCGAAGCTGCTACGACGAAGGAAAGCGCGTAACGGAAACGCTTTTCTTCGATTACCACCGGCAGAACGGAGTCGATATTCGCGTGGTGCGCATCTTCAATACGTACGGCCCCAAAATGCTGGTAAACGATGGGCGCGTGGTGAGCAATTTCATCGTACAAGCGCTGCGCGGAGAACCCATCACGATATACGGTGATGGCAGCCAAACGCGTTCGTTCTGTTTTGTTACCGATCTGGTGGACGGCATCATTCGAATGATGAACGCACAGAATTTCACCGGACCCGTGAACCTCGGCAATCCAGGAGAATTCACGATTCATGAGCTTGCGGACGAGGTGCTTCGTTTGACGGGAAGCAAGTCCAAATTGGATTTCAAACCGCTTCCCGCCGATGATCCGACTCGTCGGCAGCCCGACATCACGCTTGCGAAGCAACGCTTGGAATGGGAACCGAAGATACCGTTGCGAGAAGGTCTACCGCTCACAATCGAGTACTTTCAAAAACGGCTTCGCTCTTAAGGGACGGGCATAACGGCAATTTGCACCGGCGCAACTGAGCTCCGGTGCAAGTTGATTTTGTGCAGGACGTCGAAGTTATCCCATCAGGGTTTCTCGCTTATACACTCAGTCGATGGGAGACAGTGTCTATTTCCGCGGCACGACTCGCTAATGCGCTCGTCAAGATATTGACTCTTGTAAGTGCGCGAAGAATCCGGACTAATTTCTTGTCTGCCTGAAATCGACATTCATGTAGGCTGTCAGTTTTCGTTCTAACATTTACGTAATTCTTGATGCTAAAAAACTGTCAGTTTGCACGACGGTTATTCGTCAACTCGCCAAAACAGGGGTCGTTCTCCACGTTTGTGTTGTGTTAGACAACCCGATCGCCGTAGTGATATCTCAGGTGGCAAACTTCAGCGAAGGACGATCCTACCCCCATAAAATCTGGCTTTTCTCACACTCCCCTACCGGGACTGCCGTTGGCACACGAGAAGACTTGGCCTGCTTCTTGCTCATTGCCTCGCGTGTGCTTGTAGGTGTGGGAGCGTTTCTCTTCCATGGGAAACGCGGAAGTAGTCGAGCTCGGTGCAGCGGATGGCGTGCTCGCGGCGATTCGTAGTCGCCCGCGGGGAACACCGAGGCAAGGCATCCCCTTTACGATGACGAGAGAGGTATTTTCCCATGCGCCGGTTTTCAGGGTGGGCTGAACTGGTCTGCGGGTCGACCCTATCTGCCGCGGCAGTGCTCATATGCGTAGCGGTTAGTTTTGGTTGCGCGACAACCCCCGAGCCTTCGGAATCGTTCCCTGTTGCACAAGATCCCGTGTTGTTGCTGAAGCCGGGAGACGTGCTTCAGGTGAAGTTTCTGTATTGGCCTGAGTTGAATGAGGAAGGTCAAACAATCCGTCCCGACGGCCGGATTTCTCTGCAATTGGTGGGAGAAGTCGTCGCGGAAGGCAAAGAGCCAGAGGTTCTGCGCCAAGAGTTGTTGGGATTGTACAAGGACAAGCTCCTCCAGCCGGAGATTTCGGTGGTTGTGCGTTCGCTCGACAGCCATCGCGTATACGTTGGCGGTGAAGTGCTCGCGCCGGGTCTCGTGCCGGTAAACGGCAGACTCACGGCGCTTGAGGCCATTATGCAGGCAGGCGGTCCAAGGAAGGAAAGCTCCAAGCTCAGTACGGTGGTCATTGTCAGGCAACAAGACGGCCAGCAGTACGCCACCACGCTCGATTTACGCAACGCCCTTGAATCGCCGCAGTCGTCGTCGTTCGAATTGGCGCCGCGCGATATCGTGTACGTTCCGCGCACCGCCATCGATCGCGTTGACCAGTGGGTGGACAAATACATCAACCAGATCATCCCGCGGTCGGTTCACGCGAACTTCACGTTCACCAAGGACTTGGATTCCGGCAACAACTCCGATAACGGCGCTAGAGCGGCTCAACTTCTCTCCAACGTGAACTCCAACGCAATCGGAACCCTGGGAGACCTGTCATCAGTAACGCAATAGTCAGAAACTCCCTCCGCGATGTGCTGTACATCGTGTT
>JAIBAQ010000328.1 GCA_019695095.1 Candidatus Hydrogenedentota bacterium | reverse complement strand
AGGAGTCTGCTTCAATGCATCGATAAGCGCGATTCCTTGAGCTTCCGAATCTACCGCATAGCCGAGGTAGAAGAAGGCTTCCTCAGTCAAAGCGGGTTCCAGTCTCATTACACGGTCTTTGTTGAGGTTGCCGAGAACGTATCCACGCAGGGCATCGTCAACCGGGCCTTCCGCGCTTCCCGCGAGAGCGAAACTCTGGGGTCGGGTATCAGGCGCATAGGCAAAGGATATTGTGGGATGCAGTTCAGGCCAAAGCCCATCGTGCCTCTGCGCATACGCCCATCCCGAAAGGGCTACCGTAGAGATGCGCCCGGCATCCTTGGAGGCTGCCTCCAACACGCGGCGCTTTTCTATGCCGGTCTGCAGGGTAAAGAGATAAACGGGCAGCAAGATCACAGCCGCCAGCGCCAGTGTCCCTTTGTATGCTCCCGCTTTCATGCGCGCACAATGATCCCAAGTTTATCGAGGAGCGCGGCAACCGCCGCCAAGGCCCCCAGAGGAAGAATCCCCACCAGGAAAGGCGCCGCAACAGGCCAGCGGATCAGGAACTCTTTGGGTATTAGATCTAGGTACATTTCGAGAAAGACGCCGCCGAGCACAAACATGACAAGCAAGTTCTTGCCCATGACGCTCAACAGCGGAAACCGCAGCCCCATCTGGCCGGACGAGTAGAATCCGATGATCAAAAGTCCAGCCATACCCACCGACAGCAACTGATGCGCAGCGGTCGCATCGTGGGGTTCAGGAGGCTGAATCCAGTCCAGGGCATACGCCGCAAACAGCGCAGCCCACGTGACAGGCACCATGCGTTTCTGAAAGCGAGTATAAGGGTCCCCTTCGTGGGCAAAACACCATTGTCCGAAACAGGTGCCCGCGATAGCCACTGCACAAAGGCCCATAACGCCAAAAGGAAAGTACATGAGGTGGAAGATGTTGTCGTCGCCGGTATCGTGGTCGAAGAAAGGGCACGCGAATAGCAGCGAGTGAATTACCGTCAAAGTGAGGGCGACCAGAATACGCCGATCCGCGTTTGGGCACAGCACAATACTCGCGAACCCTGCCAAGGAACCCAGCGCAAGCATCGTGAACGTGCTTTCGATAAGAAAGTCGTACCACATGGCTTTACCTTCGAGGAAGTAGTGCAGCACCACGCTTTCAAGGAATGCCAAGGCGTAGAGGGCTCCCACGCGTCGAGTGGCATACCAAAATGCACAACGGGAACCTCGCATCCGCAAACGTCTTGTGAACGCGTTGTATCCCACAAAGCCCATGAGGAACATGAATATCGCCTGCCCCGCATCGACAAGCGTGAACAAGGGTGGATATCCATTGAAGTACTGATAGCCGTGGTTGAGCATCGTCGGGCCGAGAGGTGGGTCGTCGGTGAGGACATTGCCCGAGTAGTAGTAGGTGGACATCGACACGATCAACATGATCACGACCAGACCGCGCGCCTGATCCAGCCAGTCGTAACGTTCGCGCGAGGGGCTTTCTGTATCGGATGTCACCATCGCGGACCCCTAAATTCTCCACCGGGAATCGGCTCGTACAATACGCCGGGTCTGGAGTGACTTCAATAATCCTCCAGGCAATCTGCCGGCAGCGAGAAGGCCTTAATTGAAAAATGGAGATGACAAGCAGGCCGAAGCTTGTACCTCCAATTCTGCCTGTGTACCATCGACTCTGCGCACAGCAACCGGGGCTTTGATTCTGTATTTCACCTACATCGTTGGCGTCATTTCCCAAGAGCAAGATGCCCTTAGTGTGTCGTTAAGCGAAATGCCGGAACTCGCTCCATCCAGGCAGTGCAAAGGAGTAGAGAATGATGGTTCAGTGTACGGTGAGATGCGCGGCATTGCTGGTTGGTTTCTCCGTGGTAGTGTGCATTGGCACGGCGCTGGCTGAGCCGCCAAATCCACGGATTTGGAATACCGAACCGGGCTTGTGGGACGCGGCGCAGGAAGCAACAATTGACCAACTGGTACCCGCAGGTGATCCACAGCCCGTGGGTACATGGGGAGGCGGAACGGCCCCCTATCTCGGCACGCAGGATCTGAAGATGTCCCTCTGGGGCCCTCCTTCTCAACTGACCCTCAGCGTGAGAAAGACGGACGTGTGGGATCGCCGCAGATACTTCGAACCTCCGCTGAAAGTTGACGCGCTAATCAAACAGATGGAGACGGCAACCGAGGGTTTAGGGAACGGAGACAATTACTATCGGGGCTGGGACGCTTATGACTTCCCATGTCCCAAGCCGGTCGGCCAGATTATCCTGCGATTTCCCGGTCTTGAAGGGGCCCAACAGCCGACCTTGACAACGCACTTCAAGAACGGGCTGCGGTCTGCCGTGATCGCAGTCGGTGACCGGAAGGCGGTCTTGTCGTACCTGCCCATGATGACGCGCGATATCGTGGCCGTGCGCGTCGACTGCCAAGGGTTGGACAAGCCGGTTTCGACGCGGCTATATCGCCATTGCGACACCGCCATTCGTGGCAAGTCCTATTCCGCTCATGGCGGACCTGAGCCGCAGCCTCTCGATGGTTACGACTATGCGAAGGACGCGGAAAATGGTCCGATGGATCCGCCAACAAGCGGCTCCGAGGACGGTGTGTTCTGGATTCGCCAGCAGTTCCCCGCAGAGAAGACGTTCCCCAACGGCTTCGAATACGTCATGGCGGGACTGCTTGTCGAGCCGCAGCAAGTCGCAATCGAGACCGTTGAGGGAGAGAAGGGTCTCGGCACACTACCCAGCTTGAATCCCGAGCAACAGAAAAAGGTTGACGAACAGGCCAACTTCTGGAAGATGCTTCCGACCTATCGCGCTATCCGCGAAGCGCCGGGAGCCGCGGCGACGGCTACGCTGTCCACGGCAAAGGTACAGGCGTTCACGCTTATTGTGGTCGTGGTGACCAGCGCGGAGGCGGCGGATCCTTTGAGCGAAGCCAGAAGGCAACTGCAGGAGGCGAAGAACATTGGCTTTGACGGGTTGCTAGAGGAGAATCGCGCATGGTTCAAAGCGTTGTACGACCGCCGCGAAAAGGGCCGCGTTTTCACAGGCAATCCCGACGACGCCCGTAAGCAGATTCCCGGCCTCTTCAACTCGTGGAAATGTCCGCACGGTGGGTTCTGTCTTCCGGACCCGGCGCACTACGAGGCCGACACGTCGTACGCGTATATGGAACAAGACTGGGCGCCGTGGCATGGACTGCCGTGCTACAACGAGCTCTATTTCACCAGCCTCCACGTGCAAAACCAATCGGAGCGGCTTGTGCAGTACTACAGCCTCGTGCCGTTCTGGCTGGAAGCCTGCAAGCAGAACGCCCGCGACGTGTTCGACCTGCCGGGCGCCGCGTTGCTCCACGGTTACTTGCCGCCCATCAAACCGGACGTCTACGCCCACACAACAACCGTCTGGGAATTCTGCATGGAGATACCGGCGCAGGTGCTCAAGGTCCTATGGGACCGATTCGATTACGGCGGCGACGAAGCATTCTTGGCCGACACGCTGTATCCCGCGTTACGCGAAACGGCCATCTTCTACCAGCACTACGCTAAGCTGGGAGAGGACGGCTATTACCATGTCATTCCAACGGTATCCGCCGAACACTGGGGGTGGACGCCCAAACTCGAGCGCAACAAGGATTCGACGTCGGCGCTGTGCATGTTCCGCTGGCTGTTGAATCGCACCGCTGAGGCGTCGGAACTGCTCGGACGCGACGCCGACTTGCGAAAACAATGGGTGGACGTGGCCAACCGGCTTGCTCCCTATCCGACGTACGACACACCTGAAGGCAAAGTGTGGACCGATGTGCCCGGTGTCGACCCGACGACTAACGATTACAACTGGTTTGCAGGCGTCACGCCGACCCTGCTTGCCGACGAGATTAACCTCGATTCGGACCCGAAGCAGATTGAGATGATGT
>JAIBAQ010000327.1 GCA_019695095.1 Candidatus Hydrogenedentota bacterium | reverse complement strand
CCCAAAATCTTCCGGAATGACTCCCTCCACGGAGACCCCTCGCTCCCGAAGCCGCTCCGCCAACCAGTTGGCCAAGGCTTGGCCATAACAGCCGGGATTGGTCTTCTCCTCTTCGCCCGGGATGGGTTTGAAGAAATCTGAGGTGAAGGTGACTTGAGGGCCAGTGCTCATAGGTTAAATACATGGTGCATAAAATTTACGCTGCAATCAGGGAGAATAACCACAGTCGCAAAGTTGTGTCGCATGCATGTGGAACGTGGTAGTTCGCGCCGCCAAAGTTGCCCCATGCAAGTAGGGAATCCCCATCGCCAGTCCGCCCCGCCGATCCGCGGCGCATGATCGCGAAGGACCTCTCTCATTGGGTCAAATGGGAAGCGGCATAGCCGCCCTCGATTTGGCTTAAGACCAGTCCTCGACGGTTGGGGGGCCTAACGCTCCGGTTCACGGGGAGATCGCTCAGCCTCGACCGTTGCAGATGATTGTTAAGCGCCATCTGGAGGTCCGAGCGCTCATCGCTCTTGACTACGCCAGCGCCTCACTATTTCGTCCACGTCAAGATCTGCCGGACCATCCTTCCAATTCTTAAAAAAATCAACATCATCGCTGTTAGGCGTAGGGTTCGGCCTGTCAAACTGAAGGCGTGTGGGCAGCGGAACTGCTTCCCCAAGCACGAGGGCCTCACCACGACCCAAGCCTGCGAGCACGCTGACCAAATCGCCCTCGCTCTCCGGGACGAGGCCACGCACATAGCCCTGATCGTCGGGGTTCGTGATTCGCAGACAAATAAACGTGCCGCACTGCGCGAGAACCGTCTCAGAGACCTCGTGGGGACGTTGGCTCACGATGGCAAGGCCAACCCCATACTTACGTCCTTCTTTCGCAATCCGCTCCATCGACTTGCGGGAACCTGCGAACTGACTTTCACTCGCACGCGGGATATAGGCGTGGGCCTCCTCGCACAGAAGGAGGATAGGAAATTCTCGGTATCGCGGGTTCCAATAGTTAAACTCGAACGCTAAGCGGCCGATCTGCGCCGCGACGGTGGGCCGCACGTCGAACGGGACCGAGGACAGATCGATCACTGTGACAGCGGCCTTCTGTGAGCCAAGTCCGACGAAATCCCGCAACATTCCAACTAGTGAAGCGGAGTTCGTTCGCGCTTTCGGTTTCAGAAGAAAGTCGTACCGCACATCGTTCATACGGCTTTCAAGGCGAACAAGGAAGCGGTCGAAGTCACCGAACATATCCCCCTGCTTTAGTCCTTTCGTTCCTTGGACCATCTCGGTGTTCTTCCCACGTATAGCGGCAACAAGTTCTTCCAGTGAGAAGAACACCGGAGTGTCAACAGTAACTCGGTTTAGGCCAAGTGGTGTCTTCTCTTTTTCACGGAGCAGGCGAAGCGTGTCACGAAAGAATGCGGTCTGGTTATGTGCTGCCTGTTCGGTGCGGTCAATCAACAAATCGCAGAGTTCCGCGTACGTCATCAACCAGTAGGGAATCTCCAGGTCTCTGGCGTCCACGTGGCGCACGATTGTTTCCTCAAAGGCATAGTGCCGGTTGCCGTCATCACGCTTCCAACAATACTCCCCGTGCAGGTCCAAGATAATGATGTGTGCACGTGGCATTACAGCTACTGCACGCTGAATGAGCGCGGCAACCGTCCACGACTTTCCAGCTCCGGTCTGCCCGAGAATGGCAAAATGTCGTCCGAACAGATTGGAAGGGTCGAGGCAGACCTTGAGCAACGGGTGCGTCGCGACCGTGCCCACCGAGAAACCCTTGGACTGGAAGCGGTCGAACATCTTGGCGATACCAGCAGACCCAATCGCATGCACCTCTGCACCCGTGGTCGGATACTGCCCCACACCCCGATCAAACTGCCCATCAGACTTGATGGAACCAATCGGGGTCAGGCGCGCGATCCTCTTTGCAAACGGCAGTCGTGCGGCATCTTCGCCCGGAGTCTCGATCGTTGGCGCGGCGAGTGCTTCCTGTTCGGTCATCCGAGTGACGATGGCGATGATGTGGACCGCGTTCTGCCGGATCGCGACGTAAGATCCAAGCTGGCCAACAGAGATGTCCTCATCGCCAATCGTGACAGTAGGCGCATGCCCCTGTTCGTCTTCGACTAGCGTCGCCATGAGCAGACTGCCCTGAACATCGACGACGTATCCGATTACAGTATTGGCTGGCGTGGGCATGGGTTAAATTTCCTTAGCAAGGCGTTCGAAACTCCAGAGATCGGCATGCCCCGCTCCGATATTTCCTTTGAAGGCGCAGCGATTCTCTGTAACAACAATGGTGTTGGTCTTCACACTCCATCGGTTCCAAACAAGATCCGTAAGAGCCTTCGTGAATATCAAAAGCGTGAAGTCCGTTCTTGCCAATGCAGATTCGATGATCGTATTGACGTGCTCATCGGCGAAGCCGTATCCCATGCAGACAAGCCGATTGATGGGAGCGGCGTTGTGGCACAAGCTCCCACGAAAAATGGACCAGAGCGCCGAGTACGGCGGTACCGTAGTATCGGCGGCCTTCCGGCGTTGAGGTGGAATCATGAGCCGCCTTGTAGCTATAGGCGGCTCCATGCCGAAGCTACACCTGCATACGCCATTGGTTGCACATTCGTACCATCCTAAAGACCCGTGGAGTTTGATTAGCTGGATGGGCTTTACCGTCTCATCTGACTGCCTCCCACGGTGCGAACCGCGGATTCGAAACACCCGCTCTTCGAAGACTGCCGGATCAAAGTAGCTTTGGTCCGCGCCATGAAATCCGTCAGCTAACCGAACTTTCACTTTCGCTGCGGCTCGCTCGACTAACGGATCATAGTTGAGGCTGAAGAGCTTCGTGAGCGGCTCCGCCCGCCGAGCGATTCGCCTAACAAACTCCACGTGCAGTTCCAGCGGCGGAGACATCGGCATGAACAGATTTGCGATAGCGTTCGTTACCAAGTAGCGATAGGGCGTGTCGGTCGCACCACCGTCATCAAGCAGGTCTAAAGCATGCTCGATGCCACTGGCGCCGCCATCAAGCTTGTCTTGGATGTCCTTGCGCTTGGCCACATCGGTGATGCTGTTTTTGATTTTATCCCATAGTTGAAAGGCGAGCGGATAACCGTCGTTATTGAGATTGGAGGAGCCCGCGCCGAGCAAGTAGCCTACACGCTGCGACTTGAGTTGCTGGGCAACCTTCGCCTCAAGTTCCGCCTTGAATTCGGACGCAGTGGTCATGCAGTAAAGACTGGGAGACAATAGTGCAAGAACGGCACAAGAACTTTTGCCGCCCTCCCGCAGCAGAAACAGACGCGGCAGATGTCTACGCCGAGCTTTCGAACCTGTCAAGTGGAACGCACAGAAATACCCACGCTGCCCCCACTCTGTCCGCATTTCCATGAATCGGCCACTTCTTTACGCCTAGGACTCTTCCTAGGGTCGCCTCTGCTATCGATGTGATACTTCACTCTTGTATCCATCAGGCGAACCCAGGGAGGCCCATTATGATGACAACACGCTTCGTACTGATCCCCGGTTTGCTCCTCACTCTCGCCGGCTGCATGACGGACGCTACCGTCGAGTTGACGAAGGCGCCGTTTGACGCAACGACTGACCTCACCGGCGGCACCTCCGGCGCGACGAGGGAATTCCTCGACCCCACCACGGAGTTTACGTCGAGCACCACACCGGGCGCTATGACGGACGGCCGCCTTCTCAGAGCTAAGGCAAAGGCCACAGTCTTCGCCACGCATACGCATGAGAATCTTCGCGTCGACATTGCCCGCGGTCAGGGAGAATATCTTGCGTCGCTGGCCAGCCTCACCGGCGTCTCTGCCGATCAGTGGACGGACCTTCAGGACAGCATGAGAAATGCTTATCCTGATCTTTTCAATGAGCAGATCTCAGCGGCGCATTCCAGCGAGCAAATCGTCGAGATCGCCT
>JAIBAQ010000326.1 GCA_019695095.1 Candidatus Hydrogenedentota bacterium | reverse complement strand
ACATCCTGAACGAGTCCGTGTTGCCCTTCTTCGAAGAGCACGAGGCCAGCATCACGACGATCCTCTCCGACAACGGACGGGAGTTCTGCGGGCGACCCGATCAGCACCCCTACGAACTGTTCCTGCAACTCGAAGGGATCGAACATCGGACCACGCGCGTGCGGCGGCCGCAGAGTAACGGCTTCATCGAGCGCTTCCACCGGACCCTGCTGGATGAGCACCTGCGGGTGGCCGGGCGCACGAACTGGTACGAGACAATCGAAGCGATGCAGGTCGACCTGGATGAGTTCCTGGGGCGCTACAACACAAAGCGCCCGCACCAGGGACTGAACATGGAGGGCCGGACCCCCTACCAGGTCTTCACGGAAGGACTCATGATCTCCGGAGGCACTGGGGAAGCGCCCCCGAACGAAGCCGCTTAAGCACCCCCCCGGGAGGGGGCAGGTGTCAGGTAGTTACTGTCGTTGTACAGTCTACGAACCTTACTCCGGCAGCCCGCAAGTCGTTGACTTCTCGTGGGCGGCCGCCGCGCAGGCTCACGTTGCATCTTACGACGGCCCCTCCCGGTAGAGAAACTTAGTTGGCCGGGGGCACAAGAAGATCCCATCCATCGTGAACCAAGTCCTTTACGAAGTTGGCGTAACACTTAGTGCCCTCTGCAGTCGCAGTCCCGTCTCCCAACCTTCCACATGTGATTAGATCCCCACCTATGTTTAGACACTGGCGCGTGGCAGCCTCGCCGGCCTTTCGCGCCGCCACCAGACACTTATGCAAGCCGCCAAAGCTAGCCCTGGCCTCCAAGCCCGCATGCTCCTGTGTGACACCCGTCAAGCAGTACTGCGACCCTTCATATCCCGTTGCGATACTAGACAATGAGTCACCAGGAGAGGAAATGTGAATCTCTGAATTTCTGTAGTCTACAAATATCAAATTGAGACTAACCGACGTTCTCAGCGTATCATTGGCAAGTGAGGTCCAGACTCGGAGTTTAGCAAAAGCGACAACGCTGTCCGGCAGGCTCATACTGTCGGGCTTAGTAAACCCGAGTGATGCATCGGTGATCTGGACGCCAGTAGAGGTAACATAGGACTCCACTTTGTCACCCTCGGGCGCACGTGAGTATCCCCGGGCCTCGGCGCTGTCAATAGCAATCTCGACCAATCGCAAGGTTGTAGCATGCTCCAGCACCGCCTGATCGTCTCCAATGCCAAGCGGCAGGTTCAGACTGTCGCCGTAAAAGGAGACAGCAGGTACGGACCATGCTTTTCCGATACCATTCATTGCGTAAGGCGTGAACACCGTTGCGTCAAACGCATTAACCTTCCCATCTCCGTTCAAGTCCATGCACGGGTCATAGTCACCCGAAACAAGAGGCGGCGTAAACTCAACAGCGTCCTCAAGCCCAACGACTACTGAATCCGCCGCCGCCCACGGCACGTCGTCACACATGCGACCTGTGCTTGCCAGATCCGGAGACACAATGCTTCGCTTGACGCTTCCACATCGAACAACTCCTCCGTGGTCCCACAGCACATTCACAGTTGCCGGCTCACAATGGATCGAATCCGCACATGACCCGTGAGGCCCCAGCAGGTCGACCGGGATGCACCCGCCTATTGGGTCAGGACCATCGACAGCACCCCAATCGAAAGACACAAAACCATCGACGTCAGCAGAATCTGTAAACGTATAGATTACACCCGGATGGAACGACTGAGATCCCCAACCCCCTGCCGCGTGCATGGGCACGACGCTTCCCGTAAAGCATCGCGGGAAGGTCACGGTGACGTAAGCTCCTTGCATGGGATTTCCAGACTCATCTCGGAGTCGCAACTGGTAGCTCCGGCTATCCGGGGCCACCAGAATTGGCGGGATGTTGCAGTTGCCTAGACTGAGTGTATCGGAACAGGTCGCTGCCCGACTTTCGGCAGGGCTTCCGATTGCGCAGATTGCAGCAATAATGACCACAACGAGGGCGCGCAGAGTCACTCTTACAGTAGTCATCTCACCACCACTATTCGCGATGTAAGGGAGCGGCCTTCAAGGGTCGCCCGAACGAAGTACATTCCACATGCCACAGCTGCACCGGTCCTACCAGTGCCATCCCACGTATAGTCATGATTACCTGGCTGGACACTCCGATCTTCAACTATTTTGCTAACTTCACGACCCGTGACATCGAATGCCCTGATACTGATGCGACATGCATCCCCAACCGAAATGGCGATTGTTGCTTTAGCCTCCTGCCTATTCCAGACCGAGACTAGTCGCCATTGTGAGCCGCCGCTCGACCGAACCGCTGGTGCGGAAGCGATTTGTTGGAGTTCGCGTACGGGATTATATCCAAGATCTCGAGCATTTCTAGAAAAGGCCACGTAACCGGCCCGAGCATGCTTTGGTGGGACGCTGCCTGAGCGCAGTTTGGACCTCAAGGCGCCAGTCTGACTACGTGGCGCGCGAGAGCTTGTACCATCTGCTCGCAAGAACTCGATATCATCAGACTGACTCAGCCCTCGGACACTTAGCGAACCCTCGCCTTCGGCCGCGCAATAAAAGAACCCCGCGACGCGAACACGCTTCCCAGGCAGGCTCCAGGCACTACCTGGCTCCGGAGCCCTGTCGTGGTCCCATATGACAGTAATCACCCTCTTGGGTGCCGGCCACCCCACGGAAGCGATTTCTCGGTCTCCACACCCATGCCACTGAAAGATTGTAACCCCGTTGGATTGACTGATGTCGTAGTCAATCCCGAACCGCACGGCGACAATCGGCGACTCTCCGGCATCGTCGATGATTAGAACAGTCGCAAGGTACGCAGTGGGCGCAACGTCCCCGTTTACCCTGAATTCCGCTGAGGAGTTGATGCAAGGGTGTCTCCAGTCTGGATCGCTCAAGGTCACAGCCACCTGCACCGAAGATTCCGTTGCACGGACAAGTGGTACATGAGTGAGGCTCCAAACAAGGATAAGTATGAGCGTGCCCACCCCCTGAAAGTAATCGTTGCGATGCATTTTCTTCCTCCGTCTGACAGATGCTGTTGTCATCTCTTGGTCAATTCCCGCACGGCCTGTTGCCTAACGTGGTACCAGCTGTGGAAAAGACAGCAGTTCCGAGATGACTCGGCGTGAAGTGGATCACGCCGGATTCAATAACATCTGCAGAATCTTCAAACGTCGGACTGCAGCAAATAACTAAGGCGCAATTGTCCACGGGTCGTGTGGTCAGACTCAGAACGTCCGCGTCATATGCGGCACAGTAAAAATAGCCGGCCGGAATTACCTGCGCGCCCGATGGTCGCGCACAATGAGTGTTCGAAATCCAGCTGAGGATCGTCCCTGTTCCCGAGGCGGGCCACCCTGATTGGGGAAATTCCAAATCCGCGCACGAATACCAACCGAAGACGTCAAGCCCAGCATGTTCAGTTCCGTTGTAACTAATCCCAAATTGAAGGCCAGCAACCCCAGCGAGCGAATCCACGTCGGCGACGACGACATATGCGTCATAGGCAACAGGATAAAGTACACCTTGACTTGCTACCGACGTGCAAGAGGGATGTGACGCAGCGCGTTCGCAAGCAGCTTTAACGGTTGGGGTTGCGAGGTGGATCAAGATCTTCGCGTTCGCATTTGGCCCAGAAGAGGCAGGCACTGACATGAACCAGACTGAGAGGCACGACAAGAGTCCAATCAAGAGCACCTTGGTCACAATATCCTCCGCCATCCGCAGGATTTTGACTCACTGTGCGGGCGCAATAACGAGCTGGCCAGGGGTGTGATTCCTCTTGGTAGAAGCGCCTCCTTCTCCGCCGGTGCGGCACATGCGCCCATACCGTTTCGTAAGCGGTTAACGAGCGGCGTTGCCGATCCGCAGCCGATCCAGCTCTGATGGCAGGGGATTTGCCCCGAAGCGTTCCTTCCAAAGCCGTGGCGTGAGTTCGGCCACCCGGCTCGCGGGGTGCCC
>JAIBAQ010000325.1 GCA_019695095.1 Candidatus Hydrogenedentota bacterium | reverse complement strand
GCCGCCTCTCGTGCGCGAGCCAGAGCCGGAAGCAAGATGGCTGCAAGAATACCGATAATGGCTATAACAACAAGTAATTCTATCAAGGTAAACCCACGTCTTCTCATTACTGTAATCTCCCATATCTTTTTAATTACCGTACCTGCAACTCATTACAAATCCAATTCGCCAACCCTTTAAAGTCTCGCTTCTTGCGCAGTCACCTCCCTTCCCCGATATGTTCCAGCGTGGCCTTGCGACTCGTCGAAGACTAAACAGCTTCTGCAACTACTATTGAAATCAAAGATAAGGTCACCACATGGAACTTACACTTGCAGTACCTCTATTTTAGTGTGTTAAAGCACAATTTGTAAATACATGATTAATAATATTAACTTGAAAAAGTTCTAAAGAATATCATATTTCGCATGTTGCAGTGGTGCGATCTGGAGACTTCGCAGGTCCCTATTCCTCAAGATCGTCAGAAATTTACGTGGGGAGTAAGTTGTTGAGCAGTCGCCTGTTGTGCGAGGAGGAGCCCGGTGCACAGTGGACGGCCTTTCGTCCCACTATCCGAAAGAGTCTACGTAAACTTCGCGTATTTCCCCGTGCTCCCCGTGGTCTTGAAGTCATACGCTTCTGATTGACCCTTCTTTCGGTGCTACTATTCATGAGCTACTACCCATAAAAGTCTCTGCAAGATTCACAGACTTTCATGCCGAAAGCGTTGAGTCTTAGCGTTTGCGGCCACGAGAACCTTGACGCCTATTTGGTTTGTCCATTGGAGTTCATCGGTGTTCATCCGTGGTTGAGTCCTTTTTGGTTGCGGCTACGCCGCGTCAGGAACTCCTGCTTATAGGGCACAGCACACCAATATAACTAGAGCGCACGCACACGTTTGAACCTATCGGGAAATCATCGAACAACTCCCCACCGGAACCCAGTACGTGCGCTCATCCTATTTCCTTGGCCATTGTGCCGCCGGAGCCCTTGCATACAAGAAGCGCCCCCGAGGGCTAGGCGGGGGCGCTTGGGTCGCCGCGGGGTGACGCAGCGGGGTGAACTGGAACGGCTATCGGATAGTCTCCTGATAATCGGCCGCGAACTTCACCGCTTGCTCTGCCAGCAACGATGAAACGTCGCCCACATCGAACGGCCACGCATATACGACTTTCACGTCAGGGTTCGTCTTCTTGAAATCTTCGACAGCCGCTGGAATGTCTTTCTCCGAATGACCTCCTCCCGGTGTCAACATCGTCGTCACCACGACAATGGTGTCCGGATTCGACTCGCGCGCTTCGGCCAGCGCTTCCGGGATAGTCGGCGCGCACATCTCATTGAACGCCGCGTGCACAGAGTGGAACGTGCCTTTCTGCCGCATGGATTCGACAACGCGCATGAAACCGGCCCAGTAGGCGTCGTTCTCCTGCGTGCGCGGCCAGTACGTCACCTCATGCTCGAGTTTCTCGAATTCCTCGCCGCCTTTGTCATGCAAATCGAACAGTTCCTTCAGGCGCGGGTAATCCTTGGGCACTCCGCCGTGTCCAACGACCACGACAGAAACCTTCTCGTTGCCCTCGCCGGCAGCCGACACATGTCCGCTGGTGAGATGAGCGGCAAGGCATACTCCGGCCACCACCATCGCCACCTCGGCGAGCACCCGGCCCGCCAACGGTACCTTCCACTTCTTCTTGAGCAACATCGTCTACTCCTTTCTCACGACGCCGGTGATCCGGCCGCATCGCGACCGTCTGACTTGTCTGCTCGTTTCGCTTGCGCCTTGTCCTTGGCCGGCTCATTTCCACCCGCGACCACCAACGCTTCTGTAATCGTCTTCTCGATTTCTTCGTGCGACACAGGTTTTGCATCCGCATACTGTCCAGCCATTCGCACCACGTCGCGCCACAGGGCTCCATCTGCGGAATTGCCTTCGATGTGAAGTGGCACGCCCTTCGCGTAGAGACCCGCCCACACTTCGCGCACCTGCTTCCAGAACGGGCTCGTCTTGTCCCAATAGGCCTGTGCCGCCGAGAAATCGTACGCGTCGTCGCGCACATATGTGTTCAGTCCGGATTCACGCGCGATGATGCGGCGTTCTCCATCGCGCAGAACCATCTTCGAGTTGTCCTGCTCGTGCGTCCATCCCGTCGGAGTGATGGCGTGCCGGTTTCTTCCGACCAATACGTCGTAGTCTTTACGTACCGTGTGTTCGCGTCGCGGCAACGGACGCCACGTCTCGTTCGATTCCCAGTACGAGTAACCGCCCACGTGACGCCACGCGCCAAAGCCCTCATACCGCGGGCTGTCATCCACTTGGAAGACCGTCTGACTCCACGTTCCCCGAACCTCTTCGGGTGTCACGTGACGAGGCTTCCACGTCAAGTGCCCGGCGAATTCATGGAGCACTTGGTCCTGGTACTGCCAATCCTGCCTCCAGTGCTTTATAACCACCGGCTTGTCGTCGTCCACCACAAGCAAATGCTGAAGGCTGATGAAGCCCCCCCGGTCTTCAAGCACCAGCACCAGTTCCATGCCCTCCGTTTCGTCGTGTTTGCTGGGCGTCGTGCTAGGGTCCAAGGTCAAGGTTTCCCTGAAATCGAACGTCACCTTGAACTTCCCCGCCATCGCGAGGATCGCCTTCCTGTCCTGCTCGAAGGCATCCGTTCGCACCTCCTGTCCCGAAGCTTCCTTTAAGCCAGGCGTCGTCGCGCAGCTCGCCGCCAGCAATAGCATGATCAGCGCCGCCGCAAGTCCTCTGCTCCAATTCTTCATCCTTCTGTATCCTCCAAAGTGTTCTGTTTTCGCTTACACGCCATCGGAGGGCGGGCTTTCCAGCCCGCCATTCTGCGTTTGCTCCGCACTACTATCAGTAGAAGCTTTGGTAAGGCTCACGGACCTTCATACGGATAGCGTTTGTTTGATTCGTTCATCGGTGTTCATCCGTGGTTGATTCCTGTCCCTCGCGCTCAACCGTGCGATGCCATTTCACCGAAGACCTGCGCCACGCCACCAAGCACCGGCGCCGCTTCGTTGTACGGCACAAACTGCACGTGTCCGTCCATGTAGAGCACATTCGAACCACCCGGCACGTGGCTGTATTCGTCGATGACAGTGCTAAGGCGGTCCAACATGACCCACACTTCGCTCTGCGCTTTCGCCGAAGAAGCAGGGTCATTGATGTCACTGATAAGGAATCGTTCGATGCCTTCACGCAAGCGGTTGAGCGTGTCGGTGCCGGCATTGCCAATTCCGGATGCATACGAAGAAAGATCAAGGTCCTCTCCCACTTGGCCGCTGAAGAACTGACCAATTGCTTCGTTGAAGCCGTAGATCAACTGGCTCGGCCCGGACCCGTCCGCACCCGATACCAGTTCGGATATCGGGCTCGCCGGATCGTCCGCGTCGACTCGGTCATATACGTATCCCGTATACCAGTAGTTCGCGTCCATCATGGGAAGTCCCCGCGTTTCCGTGAATTGCGAAAACGACGGCCCCGGCACGGCCGCATGACAGACCTTGTCCGCTTCCCATGCTCCCGTGGCCGAATTCTTCAGGCCATCTACCGTCAGAATTGCCGACGAAGGGCACACGGCTATGGAAGGATCGGTCAAGTACTCGGGGTAGATTTGGCTCATCTGAGGGTTGAACCAGTGGGCAGGCGCACCAACGAACTGTTGTCCCGGGTACACGACAGCCCCGGTATCGCAATTCACAATAGGCTCCCACGAGGTCTGCATTCGGGGGTATTGTTCGCCCTTTGACTCGTTGGCGTACATCTTCAGGACCAGCCCCCATTGCTTCAGGTTGTTCTGGCAAGATGCCCGCCGCGCCGCTTCCCGTGCGCGCGCAAGCGCCGGTAGAAGTAGGCCGGCCAGGATCCCTATAATCGCGATCACAACCAGAAGCTCGATCAGGGTAAAACCGGTCGAATCGTTTCTGTGTCTCATCAATACGCTCCCATCGCCGGCCTGAATCGTTTCGCTCGCCACGGCTCGCAAATCCATTGGCGGCGGGGCATTCAGGCCCGGCT
>JAIBAQ010000324.1 GCA_019695095.1 Candidatus Hydrogenedentota bacterium | reverse complement strand
ATTCAGCGAGATCTGCGCGTCCGCCTCTTAATGTCGATGAAGATTTGAATCACATCGCCGTGACCGGCAGAGAATTTCATCTCCAGTGCACTTCCTCGGTCACATCCCCTCCCCACCGAGTAGTTAACAGGGCAGAGGCATCGCGCATCGCGGCGCCGGACCTGGGGACTCAACGTGGGACAAACAATCGACGGATCGATCGGGGCGGATGACCGGCTATCTCAACTCGCCGCAATTCTTGCAGCCGGAATCTCGCGGCTACATCGAGGTGTACGCTCCTAATAAACACTGCTTGCCAGTCCCAGCGTCCGCATTAATCCCGAACCTGCATCCCGCGCAAAGCACCGGATATATCTAATTGGCCTCATCGTCCGATCTGAGAAAGTGCATTTTGCAGTGGCTCGCTGGAGATGTGCATGAGGCCACCGAAGGGGTGGTCCAATTCTAAAATCAGAAACACAGCGCTCGACACGACGATGCTGCCCAGCAGCAGCACGGCCAATGTCGTCGAATTCCGCGGCGCAAACAGTCCATAGCTGGCGAAGGTAATTGCCAGCCAACCGACCATGAGCACAAGAAATGCTAAAGGGATCGAGCTATTTCGCTTTGAGTAAAGTAACCAGCGCATCTCCGCCGTGTCATGGACAATTTTTATCGCGAGACCGTGCGTCGTGCGCTGTGCTTCGCTTTTCGGCTCCAGCTTCAGTAATTGGTCGTACAGCGCCTCGTAATCAGCCACATCTCCGGCGCCGGTTGACCTTGCAGAAGAAGGCGTTTCGTCTTGCCAGATTCGAGGGATCATATCGCGGACGGTCTCGCGGAGCAGTCGGCGTGTTTCCTTTGCCTCCGGCCCGTAGTGTGCAAGGGCTCGATCAAGCACAATAACGTTGGCGGACAGCTGAGTAACTCCATCGCATTGACTGTCGAACGAACTCTTGGCCGACGCAACGAGTAAGCCGAGCACCATTCCCGTCATGGTTCCAACAATGCCGACGACGAGTTTTACCACTTCTTTTGTATCGGAATTGAGATGCTGATCCGGAAGGCGAGACCGAACAAGGAGCCCGAATAAAGAACTCCCGAAAATGCACAGCAACACGATAAGACTGATCGCTAATGGACTCATGGGGTGCTTTCACAGAACGCATTAAGTTGCACGGGATCACGATCGCAGGATTTTTCGGTCACATCCCGCCCCCACGGAGTAGTTAACCAAGTAGCGCTATCGCGCGGATGCGGGGAAAACTACTCGGAGCGGACGCATGGGAAAAATTCTCGATGGATCGATCGGGCCGGACGAGCGGCTGGTCGAATTAGCCAGCATCTTAACACGAGGCGTCTCTCGCCTAAATCTCGGCGGAATTAAGTACTGGCACGCAATTTGAATCATGGCTGGCGTGAAACCACAGGTGTGCTTCACAACGCTTGAGGAAATAAAAATAAGATGATTTCACGACCGTAGTTTGCTATGGTGCTGGTGGTTCCGCACCAACTTAGCCGCTTGTGAGATCGAGCATGCGACGCCGCAAGAATGCCCAGGGACTCACCGTCAATGCGATTGCAGGAAGCCATGTGGTGACACTTGGCATTGACTTGGCTCCCTCCAAACGCACGGGCTGCCTGGGCTTTGCGATCAAACGGACCGACCATACCGAAGGCGAGTCGTATTGGATGAGCGGCACAAAAACCTTTAAGGAGACTGATCCGGGTATCGGACCGGGTGGCCAAGTCTCCAGTCACGATCATCCCTTTCAATCATTCCAGTGGGCTGACTACAGCGCGAAGCCGGGATACGACTACACGTACAAGGTGATTCCAATGTACGGCTCACCTTCGTCACTCCAAGATGGCGATGGACTCGAGGTAAGAATTCAAACCGAGACGGAGTTTGGCCAGCTTCATTCCATCTTCTTCAATCGGGGCGCCGTTGCGTCTCAGGAATATGCGAGGCGTTTTCAAAACAAACGTCCCGACGACCCGAGTCTTGGTCAAGCGGCTTATAAGTGGTTACAGCGTGGCTTGCTTGATGCGTTGGCAGCTTTCATAGCGCAGGCGACGGATTCGAAATGGGAAATCCACGGCGCTATCTACGAGTTTCAATGGCACGACGCTTTGCTCATTTTTAAGGACGCAAAGGCGCGTGGGGTGAAGGTGCGCCTTGTGTACGACGAGATTCCAGGCGGCCCTGGACCGCTAAACGATGCGGCGATCGCAGATGCCCAAATCAAAGCGATCTGTAGCCCGCGCACCAATGGAAAGATCATGCACAACAAGTTCTTTGTGCTTTCCAAAAATGGAAAACCGCAATCCGTTTGGCTTGGATCGACCAATCTGACCGAGAACGGAATTTTCGGTCACCTGAACTGCGGCCATGTCATTGAAGATCCCGACGTCGCCGCATCCTATCTGGGGTATTGGAGTGAGTTGAAGTCAGACCCAGCGATACCGGATGAAAAGGACTGGATAGCGGAGAACAATCCTGCGCCCCCTGACCCTTGGAATGAAAAACTAACGCCCATATTTTCGCCTCGGCGCGGTCTCGATGTGCTGGACTGGTATGCCCAGATCGCCAACAGCGCCCGAAAAGGCCTATTCATGACCTTTGCATTCGGAATGCATAAGAACTTCAAGGACGTTTACGAACAGGAAGACGGCGTTTTACGATTTGCGTTAATGGAAAAGGAAGGCAACGGCGCCGGCCTAGCCCAGGGTAAAATTGATATCGCGCGAATTCGGCGGTTGTCGAACGTCGTTGTAGCCATCGGAAAGAACATTCAGTTGAACAGCTTCGATCGCTGGCTAAAGGAGCGGGCAAAACTGACTCAGGAAGCCAACATCAAGTACGTGCACACCAAATTCATGCTGGTTGACCCGCTCAGTGACAGTCCAACCACCATCACGGGTTCGGCCAATTTCAGCGGCGCGAGCACCGACACGAATGACGAAAACATGGTCGTCATTAAGGGGGACAAGCGGGTCGCTGACATCTATCTCGGCGAGTTCATGCGCACCTTCTCCCATTACGCGTTTCGTGAAGCCGTCGCGAACTGGGAACAGTGGCATCCGAATGAGGAATGGACGCCTAACCATCTGATTAAGAATGACTCTTGGCTGGCGGATTATTTCAAGGCAGGCAATCCACGCAGTTTGCGCCGAGAATATTTTGCGTAGGTCGTGCTGAGTGCAGCGCAATTACGATGACCAAATTGGATTTGGCTGGCAACCAAGACGCAGTAAAACCACGTCATACATCAATCTCCGGAATTTCGATTTTTTTCCCATCCCGGTCCGTAGTTCCGCCGCGCAACCGGGTAGTTAACACATAGGGACACATCTTTACTTCCGCCAGATTGCGCGCTGGGCGAGACATCGCAGGACGCTTTGGGCACTCCACCATTAGGAGCCGCTCATGCGCGCCTTGAACAATTGGGAACTGACTAGTGATGCCCGCCTTGTCGAACTCGCGGGGATTTTCGCGAGCGGCGTACAGCGACTGCGAAAAACCGAGCTGACCGCTGGGGTTTCTGCCCTAAATCTCGCTGCAGAATCCGCCAAATCGGCCCCTCTGGGTCTTGAACGGTCGGAAGCGACCGCACTCAGTGTGATCACGGAAGTTAACGCCTAAATAGGTCTCTGTTTTGGGAGAGAAAACGCATGGTGAATTTGGGTAAGGAACTGGCCGCGATCGAGCAAATGACCGTAGGCCAGCTGAGGGATCGTTATGCCGAAGTGTTCGGTGAAGTGACTCGCGCCGGCAACAAAAGCTGGCTCCAGAAGAGGATCGCGTGGCGAATCCAGGCGAACGCCGAAGGCGATCTTACGCAGCGCGCCCGGGACCGAGCAGCTGAACTCGCCAATGACGCTGATGTGCGCGTATCGGCGCCGAACTTCGTCGCGGCGCGGCACATCCGGTCACCGACTATTGAACCGGCAGCGTGATTCGCTTTAACCCCAAGGATCGGCGTGCAGCGGTGCTTCGAGGACGCAGCTTGCCTAACGAGTCTGATTACGGCGCCATTTTGATCCGCTCGACTCGATTTCCAGCACAAGAAAGAGCTGATT
>JAIBAQ010000323.1 GCA_019695095.1 Candidatus Hydrogenedentota bacterium | reverse complement strand
CGAGAACCTGACCTTCACACTTACCGACGGCGTTGGCGGCACCGTGGCCCTGCGAGGGTTCGACAAAGATTACGATTTGGTAATGGACAGCGTCGAACTCAAAATGAAGACGAATCCAAACGACCCTTCCGACTTCCCGCACGCTGAACCCGTCCCGTTCGATTCGCCCGTGCTCGAGAAAAAGGCCGGATGGCTCAAGGGCGATCTACACGTAAAATCGGTCCATGGCGGCGGCGCCGAATCCGTCGCGGAACTGGTAAAACGCGCGGAACAATCCGGGCTCGACTTCATCGCCATCACCGATAGAAATACGATGGATGCGTGTTTCGACGCGGACTTCAAGTCTAACAAAGTCGTGTTAATACCCGCGATGGAATGGGGCAACGAACAGCGCGGAATGGCGCTCATTTACGGCCCGCGCACGATGCCGGAGATCACCAACAGTTTCAAAGAAGACCAGGGCGTCTGCCAGCGCGTGCAGGCACAGGGCGGCATCTTTGTCGTCGCGACGCCGTGCTTCCCAACCGCCCCTTGGCAACGAGGGCTGTCCTACGTGAACGGCATTGAGGTCTGGTGCCGCGACTACCGGGCCGTCCCGGGAATCAAACTGGAGAACCTCGTCGAGGAATACCAGCGGAAAGTCGACGGCAAACTCATCTACTCCATCTCGATGGCCGCGAACACGCAAGACCTCTCGGCCAACGGGCAAGCCACCATGTTTTGGGACTACGAACTCACGCGTGGCCTGAAAGCCGCGTGCGTGGCCGGCAGCATGTCTTCCAGCCCGAAAGTCCCCATGGGCAAACCGATAACCTACGTCTACGCGCCCGAGAAATCGGTCCGCGGCATTCTCTACGGGCTGCGTATGGGCAGAACCACCATCGCCGCCGACGCCGACGCGCCCACCATCGAATTCTATACAGATGTGCGCTCTTGGAAATCGAACGCAGAAACCGCCCAGGCAGCCATCAACAACACGCTCGATCCAAACGCGAAAGCCGCTCCGCAGCAAGCAGTCAAAGTTGGCAAACCTGAGATTTCCCTGGGCGGCATCGTGCCGCTGGGCATGCCCGTCGACCTCTACCTCGAAGTGAAGAACGCGAAAGGCATGAAGATGGAAATCCTTCGCAACGGCTGGCCGATCGTCACGAAGAAAATCGAGACAGACAAAGTCGAACTCCTGAAAACGACCGATACGCCTAACGCATACTGCAACTACCGCGCGCGCGTGATTCGGGCGCCGCAAGCCAAAGGTATTGGCCCCGTAGACGTGGTTGCGATGACTTCGCCGATCTACGCTCAGGACATCGTCCCCATAGATCCCACAAAAAAGAACCCGCTGGACATCAATATCCGTGTCGACAAACCCGGCGCCGCGCCTCCGGCCAAGGTATCCGAAGTGGTCGAAGAAGGCGGGAAAAAGCGCGTACGTTTCGAGAACGGGGCACCGGTGCAGCCCGTTCAACCCGACAACTTCAACCTCCCGCCAGACGCCAAAGTCAACACGCTTAAACCCAAGAAGCTATAGCAGGCAGGTACAGTTTGCCGAGTATGGCAGGAACGGCGCATGGTAGGGACGGCTCGCCGAGCCGTCCGGCACCCACCAATGGCCTGCGCTCAACGCCCGCGCATGCTCTCCATCCCAATCCCCTTGTGCATGCAATTCCAAACCCGGGGCGGTCTCGGCGAAACCGCCCCGCCCTAATCAGCCTTGCTCCCTAACTTCCCCCATTCCGCCGCATATCGTCGATCACCGCATTCAGAATCGTATCCAAATCCGTCTTTGGCGCATAGCCAATCGCCGCGCCGATTTTTTCCAACGACGGCGCGCGATGCCGCATATCCTCATAACCAGGACCATACGCCTTGTCGTACGGCACATACTCAAGCTGCGATTTGCTGCCCGTGAGCGCGATCACCCGCTTCGCCAAATCCTCGATCGTGATCCGATACGTGCTGCCGATATTAAAGATTTCGCCGTTGATGTCCCGCTTGTCCATCAGCCCCATCAGCGCCGGCACGACATCGCCGACATACGCAAAACAACGCGTCTGCTTGCCGTCGCCGTACACGGTAATGTCCTCGCCGCGCAACGCAGCCCGTACAAACCGCGGAATCACCATTCCATAACGGCCCGTCTGCCGCGGCCCCACCGTGTTGAACAAGCGCACCACGACACAGGGCATCCGCTTCGACCGCCAATACGCCAACGTCAGAAACTCATCTATCGCCTTAGACTCCGCGTAGCTCCAGCGGCTCAGGTGGGTCGAACCCATGATCCGGTCGTCGTCCTCGCGAAAGACTTCCTTCTCGCTCTTTCCGTACACCTCGCTCGTCGACGCCACCAGCACGCGACGCCGATACCAGCCTACTTCCTCCAGCACGGTCTCGGTCCCGCGGATATTATTCGTAATCGTCCGGATGGGCTCATCCACGACAAGCTGCACGCCCAACGTCGCCGCCAGGTGATACACGACATCCACCTCGCGCACGAGGTCCCGCACGATCTCCTGGTTCAACGTCGAATCGATAACGGACGTCACCTTCCCGTCCAGATGCTCAATATTCTCGAAGCGCCCCGTGCTCAGATCGTCGAGAACGAAAACCTCGTCCCCCTTCTTCAACAACGCCTCGCACAAATGCGACCCGATAAACCCTGCTCCGCCCGTAATCAACGCCTTCATAACGCGCTCCCAATAACCCCAAGTAAGTCGGCAGTATAGGGCCGGTGAAAGCCCCGTTCAAAGCAGGCGGCGCAAGGTAGACAGCGCGCAAGGCGGAGACCGCGCAAGGTAGACACCCTCAAGGTAGGGACGGCTCGCCGAGCCGTCCGGCACGCACCAATAGCCTGCACAAGGCGCATGCCCATGACCACGGTCTCATCACCTTACCCGTGCCGATTCCAAACCCGCGGCGGTTTCGGCGAAACCGCCCTACCCCGCAACGCGCGAACGACACTTAATAACCGCGGTATCGTTGGGATGGGTCGCCAAGCCCATCTACTAACTAGCCCGTCGCGTTGCACCCCCTTCGTTATTCCTTAACGAATCAAGGGGTACCCCGTGCCGGCGGGCGGTGCTGAGGAGCGGGGCGGCCCCCCCCGGAAGAAAAATGTCGAAACAAGGGTACCCGCTCCGGTGGAAATGCAAACCGGGGGGTGCAGCAACTTCTTATGACGATTCAAGGGGGTCGCCCCCTGGGAGCTGGAAGAATAACCGGCGGACTGTCGAGCGTAGTTGGCAGATCGTAGGCATCAAGCAGGCTCCGAACTGGGCTATCTGCAGCATGCAGTGCGCCCCTACTCAGTAGACGCAGCGCGTTGCACTCGCGAGAGAAGCCCCGGCAGTCGCGCCTCCGGCCCATCCGTCGCCAACCACGTCCCAACGATGTCAATCCGAAGGCGCTATTCGCGCCGAGGAATCTACTCCGGCGACACCACACCTCGACCACGAAGGGCTATGGACTGCATAAGGTTTTCTTTGATTGCGTCGGTGTGGAGGCGGTAATTGCATTTGGCGAGGTTACGCCGAATTTTCGAACCAAGTTGCTCTCGTTCGGCGTCTTTGAACCCTTGGAACGCCTTGATGAGTTAGCGCTTGTTCTCTGCCCATATCCAGGTAGAAAACTCGAAGGCGATGTCTTTGTGGGCAAACGTCCCCCCGTTCTGAGTGCAACGCCATGGGCTACATAGTAGAACCCATTTCCGTATGCGTGAGTTTGGACGTGCTAAAAATGCCGAACGGATTTCGGCGCTACGTAGCACCCATTTCCATATGGGTTCTTGTATTTGGATTCGTAGCTTCGAGGTGATTCTTCGCCTACAGCCCGCGCAGCATCTCCGCGGCTTTCGCTTCGTAGAGCGCGTGCCACTCCGGCGCGACGATGCAGTCGCTGTCTTCCTGCGCGCCGCCGACGTTGCAGAGTTGCTCGGCGGTGGGCGCGTAGTAGATGTAGCCGTTGGTGTACCCAGCGACGAATGTCAGGTCGTGCGGGGACGCCTTCTTGATGTCGAGCCCAGTCTGGCACGTGAGCTCGCCGGGAAACGTGAGCAGCACGAAATCGCCGA
>JAIBAQ010000322.1 GCA_019695095.1 Candidatus Hydrogenedentota bacterium | reverse complement strand
ACGTCCATCGATTCCGCCTTAAACAGAATGCCCTTCCCTTCCACCGCGAACGGATAAGCGCCGTTCTCTTCCGCGCCGAAGTGCAACACGCGCTCCGACCCGTCTTTCATGGCAATCCTGATCGTGGCCTGGGGTTCGCCCGACAAGCCGGTTTGATCGAACACAATGTCGGAAGCCTGGAAACCGGTGAGCGAAGCGAGCAATCCGTGGCACTTGTCGGTGTCCGCGGGCTTCGTCGCGCCATTGGCTTCGATTGACCACTTCTCTCCTTCGCCGAGGACGATGGCGAAGTTGTCTTCTTTGCGCGTGACCGTGATGCGCTGGATGTCGTCTTCGGAGACTCCGTCTAACACGGAGCGCACAAACAGGTCCTTGGGTGCGACCAGCAGCCGATCGACATCGGTCTTGGCAATAACGAAGACCATGGGATTGGCATCCAGTTTCGCATAACGCCCGGCCAACGACTTCGCTTCGCCGCCAAACGTGATCGTGTGCGCTTCACCGGCCGACGTTGTCACGGTGATGACTTGCGACGGCGCGTCGAATCCCTTGCCGTCTGCCGAGTCGGCGTAATCGGCGGGGCGCAGCTTCGCGGCCGCCGAGACAGCCGATTTCAGCGTGGATTCCTGCGCTTCGAGTCCAACCGACGGAGCGGCAACCGTCCACTTGTCGGCATTCTTCACGAGGTCGAACGCACCCGTTGCGCCGGAAACCTGATACCGCGCGACGGCGTTCTCGTCGACCTGCATGCCGCCAATTTCAAACAAGTCGGCGCCCTTGCCGAAGATTCGGTCGAAGCTGAACTTCGCGATCTTGTAAACGGTGTTGCGCTTGTCGGTGGATACGCGAACGTAACCGTCGCCATTCGGATCGGGACGTCCGCCCTGGATAACCGTCTCGCCCTCTTGTCCATCGACTGTCAACGTGCAGGTGAACACGGGCGTCTCAAGACCCCACTCCGCAAGCTTGGATGGGTCGACGATATCCGAAGCGGTCAATGGCGCGAATGCGCCGGGCAGCGATGACAGGCCGTTCTCTTTCGCCTTCAGACCCGCGCCCCCTTCGCTCAACACCCACTTCGTTTCTGTCTTAGTCGCGGGCTTGGCTTCTTCAGCAGGCTTGTCTTCAGGCTTTGCCGCATCGGCGCCTTCGGGCTTGGCCGGTTCTTCTACCGGGACTTCCTTCGTCTCGCGCGTCACCACGATGCGCTTGTCAGGCGACTGCATCACCACCTTCGCAAGCTTGTCCTTGGCGATGTCGAGCACATTCTTGTTCAACCAATTGTCGGCTTTGGGCGCGACGGGCTCGGCGGGCTTCTCCTCCTGCGGCTGCATTTGGTTGGGCATCTGCGGCGTTTCGAACACGCCCGCTTCGCGCTTCAAGTCTTCGTTGAGCACGTAAACGTCTTTCGCATCCGCCGCGCGCATGAAGATCTGGTCGAACTTGGGGGCTTTGCCTACCAGCACGGTGAATGCCGGTTTGTCTTCGCCCTTTTTGTAACCAAGGACGTGGAATGCATCTTTGTCGGTAAGACTATACGGCTCCAACGCGGCGTCGTCGGCGACGGTCTCGCGCGCTTCGCCTTTCAAGCCGACGATCTTGTCGATATAGTCTTCGACCTTCTTCGTGTCGGCAGGTGCGTTGAAATGGCTCGCCACCGACCAGACATTGACGTCGTTCGCATCGCGCTCAAGAATCACTTTCTGGTCGGGCATGCTGCCGGTGTACAACTCCAGCTTCGCAATGTCCGCCTTCGCGACGCCCTCGGGAACCAGCGACGCGAGCTTCACCTGCTCGACAATGCTCGGCGTGCGCTTGTTAACCTGCTTGAGGACGACGAGTCCCACTAGCAAGGCGAATACAACAAGCAGCGGAACCAGGCTCTTCTGTTTCATTCGTCTTCTCCACTTTCGGGTCCAGGGTTCGGAGTTTCATCCTTGCCCTAAGTTATCTTCGAGTTTCTTGCCAGATTCTTCGCTTCGCTCAGAATGACAAAGTGCTCTATTCGCCTCGGTTCGCCGCATACGACATCGTGTATGCATTGCGCGAACGGCGACGCGCGGCGGCGATGGCCACACCGGCGATTGCAATGCCGCCGTTCATCAGCGCGTAGTTCACGAACTTCCACACGCGCCGCTGATTGTCGCTCGGCTTGTCGATGGTGCGGTCGATGGGCTTCCGGCTGCGAATCGATACCAGATCGTCGCCAAGGGTCACGCCGTCGACGCAGTTCAAGAACAGATCCAGGTTCCCCGCCTGCATGAAGTTCTTGTGGAACATCTGCGAGCACCCCATGACGATGAGCTTGCCGGGCGCGGGCGTGATGGCCGGAGCCGGACCTTCGTCATCTGCGGGCGGCGGGGGCGGCATGCCGGGCATGGCCGGTTCAGCAGGTGGCCACGCGGGACGCGGCTTGTCTTTGAACGCATCCGGGAACGTCCCGGAAATCATGGCCATGAGCGGATACTTCTCGCCGGTCGGCGAAGGCGTGATGGCAGCCTGGGTCAACGAGGGCGTCGGCGGCGTCTTCCACGCGCCATCCGTTGACGTGATCAGCACCTTGCTGGTGAGACCCAGCTTCTTCATCTCGTCCTCGTTCAGCTTCAGCGCCGTACCCCACAAATAGAAGATCGTGGAGAGTCGGCTCGTGATGGACGTCTCCTTGTCCATCGTGGAGTTGTTGATAAGCATCTGGGTCGGAAGCTTGTAGGGTTGTCCGCCTGTCAACGCCGAAAGCAGGTCATTACCGCCGCGGACCGATAGCGTCACCTGGTTCTTGTCCATGAGGAAGTCCTCATCGACTTCAACGCCATAGTTCTTGATGAGATCGTTGATGCCTGGATTCTCATCGTTCTTGGACACGCTCAGACGGCCGTCCGGCAGCGGGCGGTAATCCCACGTATAGTTTTGCACCGCCAAGATCACCGACTTGCCCGAAACAAGAGCGCGGTTGATCTCCCACTTCTGGCGCTCGTTCAACTCGCGCGGATTGATAACGACCAGCGTGTCGTACTCGTCGGGCAGCTTGCTGGTTTGCGTTAGATCGACGCGTTCGACCTTATACTTCTCGTATTCGAGTATCTGCTGCACGTACTCATACGGATCTTCCTGTTCGGGAATGGCCTGTCCCATCTGCGCGTAGAGTTGGCGCATCTGCGGCGGGATATTGACGGCCTCTTTCGGGGCGACCAACGCCACGCGCGGGGGATCCTTACGGGTCATCTTGTGCACGATGCTGGCGATGCGGTATTCGAGCTCCGGCACCATCTCCGGCATGATGTTGGGAATCAACTCTTCTTCGCCGGCCTTGAACCCGATGCCGATCGTCGAATACACCGGCTTCTGCGTGACTTCTTCGTCCACCATCGCCTGCACCATGAAGGGTTTCACACCCTTATCGAACATACGCTTTTCGATGGCTTCGGATTCCGTCTTTTCTTTCTTCTCGCTATCCGGTCCGCCCAACAAGTCCGCCTGATCGGCAAGCACGTTGGCCGCTTTTAGATAGACGGGCGTGAAATCGAGTTTGCCGCCCGACTCAATCTGCAGTTCGGCGAGCTTGTCGGTGATATCGCGCTCCAGTTGCTTCAGAACCGTCGGCATTTCGCCAACGGGCGTGATGTAGAGCTTTACGTGGACCTGGCTGTCAAGACCCGCGAGGATCTTCTGCGTGGCCGGAGAAACCGTGTAGATCTGATCCTGGGTGAGGTCCTTACGGCCCAGGCTGGTGTCGTTCACGAGCCAGTTCAGGGCCAGCCCGATACCCGCGCAAAGCACGAGCGCCGAACCAAACGTGAACCGGGCGCCGGGACGGTTACGCACTTCGATGAACATGATGTTGAGGACGATGAAGAGGACCGTCCACGCGACGAAGAACAGCAGGTCGGCAACGTCGATCACGCCGCGCGTAAACGTCGTGTAGTGGTCCATGAATCCGAGAATTGCCGAGAGCATGCTGCCCAATCCCGGCACGAAACCGTCGATGTACGAGGCAATGAAATTCGTGCCGAGAAGGAAAAGGATGAAGCAGACCAGCAGGGTCACCACGAAGGCAACGATCTGGTCTCGGCAAAAGCCCGAGAAGAAAATCCCAATGGACAGGAAGAACGCGCCCAGAAGCAACGTACCCAAGTATCCGCCGATGATGGCGCCGGTGT
>JAIBAQ010000321.1 GCA_019695095.1 Candidatus Hydrogenedentota bacterium | reverse complement strand
AGGAGCTGCAACGCCGTCTGCGGGATGACGTTCGACTGCGCCAGCACCGAGGTGCCCGCACTCACCAGGATCTGGTTCCGGGTGAAGGCGATGGTCTCGCGCGCGATATCCGCATCACGAAGCGCGCTGTCTGCCGCCGAGGAGTTCTCTTCCTGGATGGCGAGCGTGCTGATCGTGAAATCGAGGCGGTTCTGGAACGCACCAAAGGTGCTTCGGAGCGCGGCCACGCTTCGGAGAGCGCTGTCGATAATGCTCAGCGCGGAAACGGCGCCGCCGACGCTTGAGATGGACACGGCGCTGATTCCCAGGTCACTGGTCTTTGCGCCGCTGACCGCGATAACTAGTGTTTGACCGCCTTGGGCGCCGACCTGGAGCGTAACGGTCTGAGCGGCGCTCAACACGCGCAGGCCGTTGAATTCCGTATCGAGCGCGATACGGTCCACTTGCTCCAGAAGTTGCTTCACTTCCGAATTCAACGAGGCGCGGTTCTGGTCGCTCTGCGTACCGTTGGCGGCCTGAACCGCAAGCTCGCGAATACGCTGCAACATGTTCGTGGTCGTTTCCAGCGCGCCTTCAGCCGTCTGAATCAGGCTGATACCGTCTTGCGCGTTGCGCTGAGCGACTTGCGAGCCGCGAATCACCGTACGCAGCGACTCGGAAATCGCCAATCCTGCCGCGTCGTCTGCTGCGCGATTGATGCGTAGACCGCTTGCAAGGCGCTCAAGGCTGGTATTGAGAGAAGAGGTGGATCGCCGCAAGATGCGAGAAGAGTTTAGCGCGGCGACGTTAGTGTTGATCCGTAGTCCCATGACTCAAATCCTCCGTGATGACTACCTACCTTTGCTTCCATGCATCGGTATCGAGCGCCGCGATAAGCGGTCGTTGATTCATATATCGGCAGAAGGGGCAAAAACCTGAAGCCGCCGGGGAAAAAAGTCGAAAAGGGCAGGTAATCAGGGGGTCGTGAGACGCCTCAGGACCTTTTCAAGGTTGTTCTGGGCTCCACGATGGGTGGGATCCAGTCGCAAGCAGTGGCCGAACGCCTCCTTGGCCTCGCCGAACACGCCCTGCTTAAAGAGGACGACCCCGAGGTTGTTGTACGCCGAGCTCAAGCCGCCTTCCCCAGCCAGCCGGAAATGCGCCTTCGACTCTTCCAGCATATTGTCATAATAGAAGAGTTCCCCGACCGCGTTGTGGAGTTCCGGGTTTTTGGCACCGCTGGCGACAAGGCTCAGCAGATGGTTCCGCGCTTCCGCCCGGCGCTCCAGGCGAAGCATCTGGTGAATATAGAGCCGGAGGCACTCGGTGGAGTCCGGCAGCGCGTCCAGCGCCTTTTTGGATTCCACGACCGCATCGGTGAGCCGGCCGGCCCCTTCAATGGCCACGCTGAGGTACCGGTGACCCTCTTTCCAGTTGGTGTCGTTCACCATCCCCTGCTCGAAACACTCGATGGCCCCGTCCCACTCTTTGGCATCGGCAAGCACGACGCCAAGATTGCGCCACGCTTCCGCCATCGCGGGATTCAGCTTCAGGGCAAGGCGCAACGCCTGGCGGGCCTCTTCTTCGCGCTTGAGCATGTGCAAGGCGGCGCCCAGGTCCTTTAGTATTATGGCGTTCGACGGGTCGATGCGGAGCGCTTCGCGGTATGACGACGCCGCATTCATCCAGTCGCCGACCTCCGCGTATTGGTTGCCCAGTTCCGCGTGGGCTTTGGCATCGGAAGGATCGGCTTTGACCTTGTCGTGTCCGAGGCGCAGGTACAGCTCCTGTTTTTCCCGGACCTTCTCGGGGGTCTTCGTAAACGGATAGTGAAGGATCGGAATGTCGCTGTTGGCAACCTTGAACCCCAGAGATTCCAGGGAGCGATTGACCAGTTCGTGGACCTTGCCCTCGAACTTTGCGCCTTTCTTATTGGCAAACAGCCGCACCTTGGTGCTGGGAAACCATCCCGCAAATCCGCGCGCATGGGGGTCGTCGGGCTGGCACGGCGTGAATTCGCCCACGCCGGTGTTGTTGGTGTAATTTCGGGTCGTCATCCGGTAACAGGTGTCCATGGGACCGCGGGCAAGCTGCCGCAGGCGGGCCACGTCTCCGGGGGCGAGGCGCTCGTCCGCATCGAGGACGAAGATCCAGTCCTTGCTGCACAAGCGCAGGGATTCGTTGCGGGCCGCCGCGAAATCGTCGCACCAGATGAAGGCGGTGGTCCGGGCGTTGAAGGCGCGCGCGATTTCCATGGTGGTATCCCGCGAACCCGTGTCTACGATACAGATTTCGTCGACCGCACCCTGGACGCTCTTAAGGCATTCAATCAGTTGGTCGGCCTCGTCTTTGACGATCATTGCAAGGGATATCGAGCCGCCCACCGACTACATCCTCTCTTCCATTTGCTACCTTCTGCCAACCGGCCAACCGTCCGTTGCGCCAGCTTCCGAGTTCTCACTGGCGCGCCGCCGTTTCGCCGGGAAGTGAAGCGGGGCTGCTTCGTGTTTATGATGGGGCGGGACCATGCCCCGAGCCGTGCTACTTCCTAAAGATGAGTTTTGGGTAGTCACCGCAAACATCAAATTCTAACACATACCTATGGAGCGCAACAAACCCGGTGCGCGGTGTTCAAGCGCAATGTGCACCGGCGCAATTGAGTGCTGACGCAACTTGCTCACGCGCAAGACGTTGAAGGTATGCCATGAGAATTTCTCGCGAAGACACTCTGAAGTCGGAGTACCGAGTTGTGTTTTGCCGTAGATCTCGCAGACGCGCGGGTTGGAATAGAGATTCACGTGGGTTCATGAGAATTCCGGTTACCACGCGGAGTATCAGGAGGCAGAAGACGGTTGGAATTGTCGAAAATTCGTCGATCTGACGATTTGCACAAGTGGCATACGGGTAGTGGGCAATGGGACCCAAATTGCCGGTTCGAATCTAAACGATGCAGAGTCAATGAGTTGAAGGCTGAGCGAGCGCTTGGGAAGTTCCTCGGCAAATCCAGGCATGATGATTGCGTGCTTTTGGTTTGCCACTTTAAGTAAGCTCTGATGCGTGCCGGAAGACGCGCCAAGGAGGGTGCTGTATGATTTCTCAAATGAGCTCGTCTCCAGGTATGCTAGTGTATGGAGGAAAGGCCGTGTCTGCACATTGGTTCTATTCGATGGACGTTGATGGGGAAACCCCCATGAGCCGTGCCATGAAGAGCGGCCACCTTGCACTTACGGAGTTCATGCTGCGTCAAGAGCGCGAGGACATGCCCGAAAACGCCGCTGGTGAAACGTTGCTTCAGCGTGCGGCGTATTGGGGAATGGAGCAGGCGGTACGCAAACTTCTGGCCGGTGGAGCAAACCCTGGAGAGCGCGACGACGTTGGCGAAACGCCGTTGCACAAGGCCGTTCGCCGCGGTCACACCGACACCGTGAAAGCCCTCATTGAGAGCGGGGCGGACGTGAACGAAACCAACAAGTACGGAATGTCCACCTTGCACTGGGTGGCGCTGAACGGTCGTGCCGACGTGGCGGAGATGCTGTTGGATTATGGCGCGGACGTGAACGTGCGCGACGAGGCATCCGGCGGCATGACGCCCCTGGCGATCGCCAAGCTCATGGGTTACGACGAGTTGGCGGAAGTGTTTGGATCGCGCGGCGGAACGTACTAACCGGTCACTACCCCAAGAATAGATTTGCATGCGACGCCCGGCAGAAATGCCGGGTGTCTTTGTTTTATGCGAAGTCTGCGATGATCCCACGCCGCGCTCGGCTTGAAGCGAAGGCTATCGTTTGTTGTGGGTAGCATCCTATGAAATGGAGCGTGTAAGTTGCTTTCGCCCTTACAGGGCTCATGTTGGGTGGGGGCTGGTACCTGGGGTTTCGATTCGCGTCGTTGCCGCGAATCTCACCCCAGGCTGGAGTCTGTCGTGCCTACGGCACTCAAGAGAAAAGGTCGTCCGACTGGCTTCTGTTTCTAGCACTGATATGCCACACCGCAGCGGTTGAGCAACGGCGCGTGAGAGACAGACAACCACTTGTCATTCTGAGCGTAGCGAAGAATCTGGCTTGAACAAAGCAGCGAGTGGAGTGCAGCGCCCGGTGATTGGGTGTGGTGCGTCTATTGCCAAATCCTTCGCTCCGCTCCTGAGAGACAAGCCGAGTCTCTTGCATGTGGTGCTCTTTCAGAGCGGTCGTTAGGGTGGACTGCTGACCTGGGGCGGCGTCCTCCTTCGCCCCTCGACTACGTCTCGGGGCTTCGGAGGACTCTGCCCCAGGCTACTATGTTTTGCGCCGTGCGGCGCGCAGGAGGATCAGACGGTGTGAGTAGTGA
>JAIBAQ010000320.1 GCA_019695095.1 Candidatus Hydrogenedentota bacterium | reverse complement strand
CCAACGGCGGAGAAGCGCTGTAGCACTCCGTGAGTTCGATCATGCCCACACCGCCGATTGCGCCCGAGAAACGCCCTTTCACTTGGTACGCAATCGGGTCCATGGTGATAATCGCCACCGCCACTTCGCTTCCCACGTCAAGTAACGTGCGATAGGTCTCGCATCCGTTCCACGCAAACACAAGCCGTCGCGAATCTGCGGCAAAACACGCCAGCAAAGGGAACGTCCTCGGGAATCCGTCTGAGCCCATAAACGCAATGGCGCGCACCGCCGAGAGCCGCCGGAATTTCTCTTCCACAGGCATGGGCATACACCGTTGAGGACTCTTCTTTGCGGCTAGAATCACCCGGGCCGCGAACGCTTTCCCAAAGCCCAACACCATCGGACCCTTGCCAAGCTGCTGCTTGTTCGTCACGTCGCGGACACGGATCAGTCCGGCCGCGCGCACGCCCGTGTAGGAGTTGTAGCGGAACATCGGCCGGCTATTGACGAAATCAACCGCCGGTCCGGAAGTCTCGAATCCCAGAAACTCACCGGTAAGGCTCCACGATTCGTACGCTGCCGTCAGCACCGTGATGCCTACACGCGGATTTTCCGCCAGATTCCGCCGGCTCTTGTTCATCATGAACTCGCCGAAGACGAGCACGTCGTCTTGATACGGCATCGTGCTGATAATAGGAACGCAATTGGGCCGGCCATTGCCATCGAGCGTCGCCAGAAACTTGGGCGTCATCTCCCCCGCCAACGCTTCACAAACATCCGGTCTCAACACGTCGCTCACTTCGCTTCCGCCTTTACTGCCGTGGGGCCGCTCCAACATGCCTTCAATGAACCGGCTTCCCTTGCGACGCCGCATAGAAGCTCCATACACTCCTGCGTTAGCAACGGAACGCCCGAGAGAGGGAATGCCCTGCTCAGTTGTTCGTACTTGGAGACGCACAGGTTGGAGAACGCAAGCAGATCATGGCGTTCACACTGCGGAAACATCTCGGCCACGAATCCGGCTATTGCGCTGATTTCCTCTTCGTTGGCCGTATACCCGGGGATGACTGGCGTACGTACCCACACGGGCACACCTGAATCGCGCACAATCCGCGCCGAGCCGACAACGCGTTCCCAATCGATGCCCGTCCATTCTCTGTGGTGATCCGGGCTAACGGTCTTCACATCGAACAACACGAGGTCGCAATGCGCGAGCGCTTCCTTCAACGCATCGGGGTCGGCCGCCCCGCACGTATCGAGTGCCGTATGCACTCCCGCACCGCGCAACATCTTCATCAGGGGAATCGCAACTTCGGGCTGCGCCAGGGGCTCTCCGCCGGACAATGTAACCCCTCCGCCCGATGAGTCATGAAACGTGGAATCGCGCATGACCGTCTCGAACAGTTCCTCAGCGAAGTATGCCTTGCCGAACATCTCCAGCGCAGCGGACGGACAAAACGCAACGCACCTCCCGCACGTTTCGCAATGCTCGCGGTCAATCTTCACACGCGAACTGCCCTCTTCCACGGCCAGCGCCTTGCGCTCGCACTGCGCGATACATCCACGGTCGCGAAGACACCGGTCCGCGTTCCAGACCACTTCCGGCTGGAACCGCACGGTCTCCGGGTTGTGGCACCATGGACATCGCATTGGACAGCCTTTGAAGAAGACGGTTGTACGAATGCCTGGCCCGTCTTCCGACGAGAACCGTTGAATCGTGCAGACTATCGCGTGCTGTGCGGTCTGTGGCAAGTCTTCGCTGGAGCTATTCGCGGCATCGTGGAGCATTGCGACCTACAACTGGTGCGCCTCTCGCGCGATGATCTCTTCCTGGATTTCCCGCCCGAGATTCACAAAGTAGGCGTTGTACCCCGTCACGCGCACCAGCAAATTCCGGTACTCATCGGGACACTTCTGGGCGTTTCGCAGAGTCTCAACGTCAATCACGTTAATTTGCAGCGCAGTTCCCCCTTGCTTGCCATAGCCGCGCAAGAATCCCGCGAGTTTGTCGAGGTGTTCCTCGTCGCGCAGCAGCGATGGCGAAAGCGTTATGGTATGAGACGCGCCGTTCGGTATGACCTCCAAGTCCAAATGATTCACCGAACACGCGGCCGCTGTAGGTCCCAGGCTGTCCATTCCCGGCACGGCAGCCACACCGTTCGCCAGGAAGGTGCCGCGCTTGCGTCCGTCGGGCGTCGCGGCGGTCACGGGCGCGTATGCAATTCCGTAGTTCCACGACAGATAGCCGCCGCGGTAGCGTTTCCCCGTGAGCGGAGTCGTGTGTGATGCCGCTTCTTCTGCCCACCAATGGGTAACATCGCGCGCCATCCCATCCGCTCTCGGATCGTCGTTGCCGTACTTTGGCGCTTTGTTGAGCAGCAACTGGCGCAGGAACTCTTCCCCTTCGAAGTTCGTTTCAATCGCGCGAATCAGATCCTCCATGCGCACGCGTTTTGCCTCGAAGACCAGGTACTTTATCGCCGACAAGGAGTCCGCGGCCGTAGCCAACGCGATACCTTCCACGGTGATGAAATTAAAGCGCGCTCCACCCGCCGTGATGTCCTTCCGTTTCTCGACGCATCCGCCCACCAGCGCCGACAAGTACGGCGTCGGTTCAAACATCGCTCGAATGGTATCGGCTTGGTTGTTCAATTCAATGAGACGCGCAAGGCTTGCGGAAAGCTGTTGCCGAAAGGCGTCCTCAAACTGTTCCCAACAAATCATCGCGCACGGATCAGGCGTGACAGATCCCAGTTGCTCGCCCGTTGCAAGGTCGCGCCCCTGAAACAAGGTCAGTTCAACCGGTTTCGCCAGATTCAGATTCACATCGACGGTACCCGATCGATCGTCGCCTTGCCGCGTATTCTCAAGGCACCCGACCGGTGCGTAGTCCCACAAGTCGTTCTCGGGCACCCCTTCCCACTTCAGGCCTTTCATCGAACTTTCGTCGAAGTTGAGTAGGAACGGCGCCCCCTGCGCCTTTGACAAGATCTCGCAAACCCGTCGCAACAGTCTGTCCGGCGTGTTCGCGTGCAAGCGCACATTGGGTTTGGGCTCAAGCAGATTCATCTCTTCGATCACGTCGAGGCACATATACGTCAGTTCGTTGGAGACGTCTTCTCCGTTTGGCCCGCAGCCGCCCAACGTGACAAGCTGCCCGAACGACGAGTTGATCCCTTGATTGCGGCCCACGCGCCCCTGGTAGTCGTAGGCATAGTTGGGCTTGACCCAGAAACAGCGCAACAACTCCTGCGCCGATTCCCGCGTGAGCCTGCCCGCCTCCAGATCAGCAGCATAAAATGGATACAGGTACTGATCGAATCGTCCAAACGAGACACCCGGCCCCGGGTACGACTCGCTGATCATCACCAGCATATGCATGAACCAGAGCGACTGGAGCGCTTCGTGAAACGTTGCCGCCGGTTCCCAAGGCACTCTGCGGCAAATCTCCGCGATACTTCTCAATTCATCAGCGCGCTCAGGTTCTACGTTCTCTGCCATCCGCGCCGCTTCGTTTGCATAGCGCTCCGCAAGGACTTTTCCTGCCTCGCACGCGACGTGAAGCGCTTCCAGAACGCTGCGCTTCTCCCGGTCCTGTTCCGTCTCCATTTCACGCGCGATTTCTTCGGCGATTCCACGCAATCCGATCCGCAACACTCGCGGGTAATCCGGAATCAAGTGACCGGGTACTGCCCCGCAATTGCCCAAACCCAACTTGGAGACATGCGAGATCTCTTTCACGAAACGCGCGGACATTTCCTTCCGGCGTTTCGCCTCGCGGCGCGTGAGGCAGTGCGACAACGCCACGTTGAAGTGACCGCCGACAATCAACTCGCCATCCAGAATCGCGACAGGCAGGTGGTTACTGAGAACTTCGTGAAAGAAATGCGCAACGCGCAGTTCGAGCGGTTGTTTCCAGAACGTGTCCGGAAGCGGAACGATTCGCGCGGCGGCCAGCAGCGAATCTTCGAAGGCCCTCAGAAATGGAGTGACTTCAGGGACATTCGTCCAGCGGCTGCACGAATACACGGAATCCCACGGCGCACCGGTGGTAAACGGAAGGACTTCATTGCGAAACGCGCGCGTATCGAACGAAAAATACTCGTCGCGTAACCGCCGGACCCGCTCCGACAGCTCCGTCGATGCGCCCCACAACGATCTCGCGCCCATTGAAACTGCTCCGCCCGCCATGCGGCATCTCCCCCCTTACTGAGATACGAAAGCTTGGCTTACCTACGACTTCAGTATAGAAGATTGAGCCTGACCCGGCAAGACCAACACGGACAAACACGGGCTGGTACAGACCAACACCTCGCGATCGTCCGTGCTTGTCCGT
>JAIBAQ010000319.1 GCA_019695095.1 Candidatus Hydrogenedentota bacterium | reverse complement strand
ACCGGCTCTTGGGCGTACGTGAGCGTTGCCGAGACCAGGATAAGCAGAGCGGCCCTCATTGCCCTGGAAGCCATTCGCATGACGTGTGCCCCGATCTCCTGCATGTTCATCGTGTGCCCCCCATTTTAATGATATGCCTCTTTAGCCCGAGCAAGGAGCGCCAATCCGCTCCAGGCGTTGCGTCATCATTCTGACACGGTCCGTTTGGCGTTGAAAAGGCGTACCCTACCGCCATTGCACAAGGCCGCTGTTCAGCGCCTGCTCCACGCGGCGTCGAGGATTATGGAAATAGCTCAGACCATGCCCCGCGAGCATCACGTCGGTATCGACGCGCGCAAATCGGCGCAGGGACTCGATGTAAACCTTCTTGTCGAAGTCGATGGAACCGCTCCAACCGTGGTCGCCGCAGAGCAAGGTGCCGATAACGTCGCCACACGCCACGACGCGCTTGCCATCGTGCGTGAAGAAGTAGGCCGTGCAGCCCATTGTGTGGCCGGGCAGGTGCATCACCTCGAATTCGATGCCGCACACGGTTACGTGTTGGCCGTCCTCGACAATTTCGTCGACTTCGCACGGCGTGAACGGCTTGTGATACAGAAACCCGCAACACCGCTCGTCGCCGCTACGGATTGAGTCAGCCGTGACTCGCTGCGCGTAGAGGCGCACGCCGCGCTCGCGCAATAAGTGAGCCGCTCCCGCGTGGTCATAGTGGCCATGCGTCAACAGGCACGCCCGGATATCGTCCGGGTCCAGACCCCAATACCGCATGTTGTCAAAGATCTGTGGCAGGGTTTCGCCGTTCCCGCAATCGATTAACACGATGCCGCCCGGCGCAACGATAGCGTACGAGTTTCCGTCTTCAAACCCGGCGTCCACGCCGCACCAGGTTATGCCGTTTAGGTCACCGCCAATCTGATAAATGCCTTTCAAGAGCTGCATGGAAGTCTCCAAGTGTATGAGGTCAGGTCGAAGGATTATAACCGGTTGAAGGTCATTTGGGCAGTTGCGCTCGATGGACATTTTGGACAGTATGGACGGAATGGACAAAATGGAGATCAAGACTAGGCGGACAGAACATGTGGGAATGAGGCCGAAATCGGCAGATGAGGTAGCACGTTGGGTGAAAGAACAGGCGGGGATAGAAAGAGTGAAATCCCCTGGACAGGACCCCAATAGTCTGGAGTCTGCGTCCATCAAGTCCATTTCGTCCATGAGGCCAGACCATACCGTCTACTAAGGATCGCTGCAATCTCAGTACTTGTCCTCATTGGCGTAGTTACGACTGTTCTTGACAGACAACTCGCAGCCCAGGCCAAGAGGTTCGAAGAAGAAGGCGGATTTACTGAACGGTTGTATCGAGTTCGAACACAAAGGCGTCGATAAGGCACGAACCCTGTCTTTTGTTCTGAAACTTCGATCACCTACCAGATTAACCAGCGGTATCCGTCTGGCATGATGAAGTCTCGAGATTTCACGAGATTGTGTCAGTTCGCAGAATAAAGCATTGTGCACTCTGAGCAGTCACGTGTCCTCGTTAACAGCTAATTCCTCACGTTGGCGCCGCCAGAGGCGTCGCGCTAGGAAGGTCGCAAACAGGCCAAGCAAGGATATGCCAAATGCTAACAGGTAGTCCTTGGGGGACGAATAGTAGCGTCTGGGTTCTTGATTGAGCAGTCTGCTGTAGCGGGGAACATCGGGCACGTAGACTATAGGGATCATTGAGCCGATTTGAAGGCTCTTCCAGTACTCAGGATCGACGGACATATCGCACTTGGCCGTCTTCCCATTTGGAGACTGCACACGATATACAACACGTTTTACAGGGCCTGCCATGGCGGTAGGCAATGCTTCCACTTGCCCGAAGCCTTGTACACCTTGCTCCTCAATCAGACGAAAGCAACGTTGTTCGTCGTATGTCGCGTAGGCCACTGCGAGCCCAAGCGCCACGAAGGCCGGTCCCGCTATCGCGAGAAACATGGCAAGAGATCTGAACTCGCGTTTCCTCAGGGTGTTGAATGCAATGGGATTTGCCTGTTTGACTCTGGCCTCGATCAATTTGGACAAGTCTCTAAACCCATCTATCCTGCTTGTGATTCTGGCGATGGGTTTTCGGTTGGTATCAAAGAGGACGAAAGAGCCACGAACATAGGCCAGTGGGAGGCCGCCGATCCGATCCCAGTTTAGTTCCTGAGTCGATTGAAGAGTCTCAATCCGAATGCGTTCTTCGCCCACTTCGACCCTGATTGCGGTTTGTTTCAATGAGCGGGCCTCGCCAAGCATGCCCAAACCGCAGAACAAGGGCATGAACGTCGCGGCAAGAAACCAAGTCAGGTCGAGGGTCACAAACGCTGAGATTAGGAAGCCTATCGCTGCAAAAACGAGAAGCGCTATGCCGGCCACAATGCGGAGCTTGATACTAGTCGCCAAGTTCTTCCTAATCTCAAACACGCGCTCTACTGCTTCGACTCCCAGCTTGTCTCGTGTCATCGATACATCACCCCGAATCCACAGGCCCTCATCAGCCAGTCGCCTCCTGAGCCAACGCCGTCGCGCCGGGATTCTTACCCACCGTTCACTGCGGCCGACTCCTCACAGTGGCGAAGCCAAAGACGTCGCGCTTGAAAGAATGAAAAGAAGCCAAACAGCACGAGCCCTGTGCAAACTACGTAGCTCTTCACCGGATTTTCAGGTGGTTTGATTTCATCACGCACTAGTCGGCTAAAGCGAGGTGCCTCTGGCACGTAGACGATGGGGAGCAACGATCCGACTTCCAAGCTCTCCCAATACTTCTGGTCGACTATTACATCACCCGTCGCCGCTTTACCGTTTGTCGACAGTACGCGATACACAACACGCTTTACGGGACCAATCATGGCGGTACGAAGCGATTCCACTTGCCCCATGCCTTGCACGCCCTGTTCATTCAGTAGTTGGAAACCGCGCAACTCCTCATGCGTGTCGTACATACCGGCAAGACCTAGGATTATGAAGAACACCGAACTCAAGGCCAGTCCAATAGAGACTTTTCTCTTTTCGCGGGCTTCAAAATAGGAGGAAGCGTGAGAATTCATTTCTCCGATCTTGTAGCTCACGATGTCGACTAATTCGTCCAGTGACTCCAGGATGCCCGGCAGTTTAACCAAGGGTCTTCCGGTCCTCTGGCAAATTATGAGCACAGCGTCTCCGCGCCATATACATCCTCCGATTTGCTCCCACGTCCATTCGTTGGTGGCACGCCGATGTTCGACTCGGAGGCATTGTTCACCGACTGTGACTCTGATAGGAGCTCGCAAGAGGTTGTATGCCCTAGAAAGCACGTTCAGACCCAGAAGCCCTAGAACGAGCGTCATGATCCCAAAGTACATGAAGTCTAAAGTCACATACGTGGAGACGACGAGGAGTATCACCACCAAGACGAAGAGCGCCACACAACCAATGAGATGGAGTCCGAGGTTGCTCCTCACGGATTTCTTCCTCTCGAAAACGCGCTCTGATCTCTCGGTAGAAGGAGCAGATTGTGTCATCGATACATTACCCTGTGTGCGCAATTCCCTAGCAGCCCGTCGCCTCCTGAGCCAGCGCAATTGCCCCCAGCACGCCTGCCCGGTTGCCGAGTCCAGGCGGCACGATAAAGTCATCTATATTTTCCAGAATGGCTTGTGCTTGGATGTATCCATTGAGGATTTCTTGGACATGGCGGCGCACTTTCGGAAAGAGATGTACCTGATCCATTACGCCGCCGCCCATGATGATGCGTTGCGGTGAAAGGATATAGATTTGCGGGACAATCCCGTGTGCCAAGTACTTGGCTTCAAGGTCCCAAGCCGGATGGTCGGGTGGAAGGTTTTCGGCACGTTCGTTCCAGCGTTGCTCAATGGCCGGACCGGACGCTAGCCCTTCGAGACAGTCCTTGTGGTAGGGGCACGCACCCTCAAAGGGGTCTTCGACACGGTCGTGTTTCATGAGAACGTGTCCCATCTCAGGATGCATGAGACCGTGGATGAGTTTGCCGCCGACCATCGCACCGCCGCCGATTCCGGTGCCGATAGTGATGTACACGAACGTGTCGAGGCCTTGCGCCGCTCCCCATCGGAACTCGCCCAAGGCAGCTCCGTTCACGTCGGTGTCGAAGCCGATGGGGACGCCGAGCGCTTTGCCAATCGGACCCGCCAGGTCGGTTTGCGCCCAACCCGGCTTGGGGGTCGTAGTGACGAAGCCGAAAGTCGGAGACCCAGGGTTCGGGTCAACCGGTCCGAACGACGCGATACCAACGCTCTTCAGCGATCCGTGAGACTTTTGCATGGCCTGAAAGAACTCAATGGACCGGCGAATACACTCATCGGGTGACGAGG
>JAIBAQ010000318.1 GCA_019695095.1 Candidatus Hydrogenedentota bacterium | reverse complement strand
GTCTCGGCCGATACATCAGCAGCGGCAGTCGACGAAGTCCACGCCACCCATCCCGCAATCAGAAGGCAGCCAATACCCTGTGTGCGCCGTGCCATGATCGGGATACCTCAGCCTGGCAGATGGTCCAGCAGCCACCGGCAGTTGATGACCTTCTCCACCAAATCGAGCGGAAGATAGAAGTATTGGCAGGAAGGTTCGAAGCCGATTCGAGAATCTTCGCGCGAAAGCGTGAAGAGTTCGCGGGCCAGCGAAAGCTCGGACTCCAGGCAACTTCTCTGCACGCCGTGGAGTCGTGTCTTGTCTTCCGGTGAAAGGGAAGCGTCGCCCAGTTGATTACGAGCGTGGACGAATCGCGCTTGGTTTGCCACTGACTTGAAGTGAATGTAGGCCGCGCGCGCCAAACGAAGGTCGGCTTGCGCCGCACGTTGCTTATCGGAAGGCGCGATGTCCGCAGCGATTTTCAATTCATCAATGCCCACGCGCCAGCCATCCGCCATCTTGTCGAACTGGCCCGCGAATATATCCGGCGGATACGGCCCCCGCCATCCGTCGATGTCGTCGTACGGGATACCCCACATGGTCGCGGAATAACCGGTCCGTTCCGGATACAGCGGGTTCGCCGCGCCCCATTGCACCGGCGAGGTGTAGACCACGCCGATATGGAATGGATACTCGCGATACGCGTTGCTCATAAGCGTCCAGGCTTTGCGGGCGTGTGGGCCACCTTCTGTCCCGAACCGTTCCAACGCGATCGCATCGAGAATGCCGCCGACATCTTGTGTGGGCGCGCTGCTGATTCGATGGGCAAGCTCGAAGTTTGGAGAAGGATATCCGCCCATCGTCCACCCGATAAGCATGGCATTGAGATCGGCGGCCACTTCCAGGTTATGGCAATGCTCCGCGATTAGGTCCATGACGGGCAGATATGGCAAGCTCGCGAGCTCGCACGTGTTATTGAATTGGATCTCCGTGCCCGTCTTCAGACCCGCATCTTGCGCCAGTTTCCAATGCCGCTGCGACCGGGGGCCGGGTCCCACGGCGGAGATCGAGTACTCGCCAACGACACTCTTGATACCGCCTCGCTCAATCGGAAGGCTCCATTCGCTGACCGACATGAGCGTAATGGATTTGGGCATGCGCTCGATGATGTCAGGCGCATCGCCATGCCCCTTCCAGCCCCAATCGGAGATCAGCACACTGGCATTCGGATTGCCGCGATGAACTCCCTCTTCGAGGACGGCCACCACTTCGGAGATGATCTCCGCATCGCTGCGCTGCTTGCAGTGTTCGCAGGAAGTCCATCCGCCATGCGACGCGCAGCTCGTCAGATTCTCCGACGCGGTAATGGCATAAATGCCGCCGAGATCCGGTACTTCGCGAAAGACATACGCGAGTGCGTCGCCCATCCATTGGCGCACGGCCGGATGGGTTGTACACATCGCGGTGAGCTCGGCTTCCACGACTCCCGCCATTTCCGGCCGGTTCTTAAAGAAGGCCGCAGGCATGGCGCGGGGTTCGTTGATATATAGATAGACGGAGATGCCATATTTCTTGGCGCGTTCCACCAATGCCCGCAGGGTCGCCAGTCGCTTTTCGTGCTCCGCACCAAACTCGGGGAAGGCTTCGCCGCCGGGCGCCAAGTCGCGCAGGACACCTTGCAGCCAAACACCGTTGATTCCTACCGCGGCCAATCGTTGCAGCAAGCCATCCGGGTATGGATTCAATTCAGGATTGAGAAGGGGATCGCCGTATACCGCAACGTAGGAGTAAACGAGCCTCTTGACGGGCGACGGCTCCGGAAGCGTGAGATTCGGAATCGGATCGGCCAGTTGATGTACGAAATCGAAACGGGGTTCGGCAGCTTGCTGCAACGTACTGCCGAAATTCTGCTCGACAACGGCTCGGACTTCCGCGGCGCGTTTCTTCGCTGCTTCACTCGGTGCTTGGTATCGAAGAGGTTCGCACGCGGGCTTGATACGGCCCAGCTTGATCCACAGGAAGTCCTCCTCCCGCAGCATGACACCCAACCGTTCCGGGGTCATGTCCAGCAATTCAAGCAGTTGCCCATACGGAAGCAGATGCCAGTTGCGCCGAATGATTGTGACGTATCCGCGCTGGCGCATCTCCGGTTGAACCGTGACCTGCCCTGGCAGACCCATCGATTCCGCTATCGTACGGACATCGTCTTCCGTTGCCCCAAGAATCTTAGCGAGCTTGGCGGGTTCGATTACTGTCCAGTTGCGCCACACAAACTCGTGAACGCGATCGGGGAAGTAGGCGCTCGACAATGCCGCCCGCGATTCCCCTTGAGGCAAAACAGACTCATCGGCCTCTGCCACGGCCGGTGCTACAAGCAATGCAAAGACAGATCCCGCAACGAGCAAGATACGACGTGCGATCATGGTCATTTCCTCAGTTATGTCCCCCCGCGAGGAGAATCCACACGAAAAGCACAGGTTCCCGGCGATATGTGCGTGTGCACTATGCGGTACGCGGAAAGTGGATTCAAGCGAACGGAATGAAAAGGACGGACCGGCCTTGATCTGGCAGGGAAATTCACGTATCACTGTCCTTAACCTGACTGGAACACCGCTATCGCGGTATCACAGAGGAGTGCAAGGCATGACTATTGATGACGTCAAATCCGTGGCAATGATTGGAGCGGGCGACATGGGCCACGGCATTGCCGAAGTGGCCTTGCTCGCGGGATATTCGGTGACGTTGCGCGATGTGAAGGAAGAGTACATTGAGCGTGGCGCGAAACGAATTGACGAAAGCCTGCGAAAGCTTGTGGAAAAGGACAAGACGACGCAGGAGCATTATGACCGAATCCGTTCCGGGCTTCTTAAGACCTGCACCGATCTCCAGGAAGCAGTTCATCAAGCGGACATCGTCATCGAAGCGATTCCCGAAGACCTTCTTCTGAAAAAGCAACTCTTTGAACAACTGGATGTTGCGGCGCCCCGGCACGCCATTCTTGCTTCGAATACGTCAACGATGAGCATTACGCAGTTGGCCAAGGCCACGTTGCGGCCCGCTCAGGTCGTGGGTTTGCACTTCTTCAATCCGGCCGTGCTTATGAAAGCCGTGGAGGTGATCAAGGGCGATGCCACGTCGGATGTGGTTATGGACGTGTGCTTCGCGTTTTGCGTCAAGTTGGGCAAAGTGCCCGTGCGAATCCAGAAGGACGTGCCCGGCTTCATCGTCAATCGTGTGCAGGCGCCTGGAGGGGTTCTGGCAAATGCCGTCTTGGATGCCGGGATTGCGACTCCGGAAGAGCTTGACGCATTGCTTCGCGGCGCGGGTATGCCCATGGGCCCATGCGAATTGATGGACTACACCGGGCTCGATATCAATCTGAATGCATGCAAGTACTTCGCGGAAACGGTACACCCCGACTATGCTCCAGGGCGTGTGCTGTGCGAGAAAGTGAACGCCGGAGATTTGGGAAAGAAGACAGGAAAGGGCTTTTTCGATTGGTCGCAAGGACGGCCTGCGCTGGATCTATCCAAACCAGCCAACACAATCGCTGCCGATGACTTTCTATTTGTAAACGCGAACGAAGCAACACGGCTCATTGAGCAGGGTGTATGTTCGGCGGACGACGTGGACACGGCTATCGTAAACGGCACAGGTAGCGCCGTCGGTCCCATGAAGGCGCTGAGTATGTTTGAGTCTGCGAAGGTTCGGGCGAGGCTGCAGTATCTAGCGGAGAAGTTCGACAAGGAGATCTTCAAACCCAGCGCCACGATTCAGGGCATGGTGTGAGGAAGCGTTTTGAAGTGAATCAGAACAGTGGCAGGTGACAATTTTTGTCGCGGTGTATCAATGCCGGTAACCGATTCCGACGAGTCGGCGGGCGTTCGTTCTGTTTCAATCTCCATAAATGGCTGCTTCTAAATGATTTGACTTGGGTATCATGAAATGGCATCAGAGTTGCGCATCCCATTCCGCGAATCGAGTGAGACGCTGGATTCGATGTTCGGACCGGCGTTGGGGATAACACGAGAAAGTTAGAAGGCGCACCTGGAGGGTAATTCAATGAAGGCTATGTCAAAGAAGTCCGGTTTCACGTTGATCGAGTTGATGATTGTGGTCGCCATTATCGCGATCATCGCGGCTATCGCCATTCCCAACCTGCTCCGGTCCCGCATGAGCGCGAACGAAGCGAGCGCGGCCGGCGCGATGCGCACGATTTCCACGGGTGAAGTGGCATTCCAGACGGCAGCATTTGTTGACACCGACGCCGACGGGACAGGCGATTATGGTTCTTTGGCGCAATTGGCCAATCCCGACGGTGCCGGCGCGACCCCGCCCTTCATCGATCAGGTTCTTGGCGCGGGTTCGAAGCAAGGCTATGTGTTCACGGT
>JAIBAQ010000317.1 GCA_019695095.1 Candidatus Hydrogenedentota bacterium | reverse complement strand
ATACGCGCCCGGAATGATTAGCAATAACGCAGCAATTGCCCTCACAAGAAATACTCCTTGGTATCAACGTCCGCACCCAAACCGGGGATTCTACACGATGCCGGCAGGGGGTGCGAATGAGGCGGCAAACGCGACGGCAAACGCGGGACCGACCCAAGCGAAACGAAGTGGAGACGGGTCTGTCGGTTGCGCCTTTGCGAAAGTGACTCAACCACCGATTCACACCGATGAACACCGAAAAGGCATCAATCTGGTGGGTATGATTTCGGAACACGGGGAAATGCGTGCAGCCTACACAGACTCTTCCAGACACGGGCAGTATAGACTTGGACCAAAGTCCTCCTTCGCCCCGAAGCTGGCCTTATCCTGAACATCTCCACTCTCATATGCGTTTCGAGTTGCAACCCGACTATCTTGTGAATCCTGTCAATCATGTCCAATTTCCTTCTTTCCTTCTTCCGCGCCGAACGCGCACGACATAGTAGCCTGGCGCGGCATAGCCGCAACCAAAAGAGACTCAACCACGGATGAACACCGACGATTTGACTCGATACTCCAGAGCGCTGCAAGCGCGAAATACTCCAGCCTGGGGTGAGATTCGCGTCAACGACGCGAATTGAAACCCCAGGTACCCGCCACCACCCAACGAGCGCCCTGTCAGGGCGCAAGCAACACGCCGCGCTCGGCGATCGCGGCGCTGGCTGTTTGGTTTAAGCCAGATCCCTCGTCCGCTGGAGGCGGACTCGGGATGACAGTGAGTGTGAGCAATTGCGGGTGGGTGTGCTGGCGGAGATAGGGTGTATAAGCAACAGCCATATCGAATGCCTCATAGCTCACGTTGCACGTAGTCTACGACCTACACCACGCCTTCGATGACCGAGGCGGAGTTGAGACCTGACGGTCGCGGGGAGTGGCTGGGTCAAGACCCCGCCACAACGCAGGAGACAAGCGGCCGCTGCCCCAGAAGACCCGCCTGCGCCCACGCGCGACCACGACAGCACTCGCGGCGCCGAGTACTACGAAAAGGAGGCCGAATCATGCTGAACCAACCCACGCTGGACAAGGTGGAAGCCTTGCGCCTGTATGGCATAGCTCGGGGTCTGCGCGAGTAACTGGACCTGAGTGAGTGCGCCACACTCAGTTTCGAGGAATGGCGAGAGCTGCTCGTGGACAGCGAGATGACCGCTCACGACAATGCCCGACTCGCGTCCCGCTTGAAGCGGGCCAATCTGCGCCTGACCACCACGGTGGAGGACATCGACTTCCGCTCGCCACGTGGTCTGACAGAGCCGCCGTACTCGCCCTGGCCAAGTGCCAGAGGCCCCGACGCATCAGCGCACAGGTTGTCCACTGTCCAAGAGGTACCCCCTCAGGCGTCCGATACAGCCTATTCGTGTCTTCCGGGCAACCCTTGAGCAGCATAGCCGCGGGCTTCGGAGAACCTTTCTTCAAGCGGCTTCCCGGTGTATGCGGACACCGGATGTTCCACGGACTCGATCACGTAAACTTCGTCGGCACTGGTCTCGAACTCAAGGATCTGCTCATCACAATTTAAAAGCACTTGATTCCCGTGAAGCACGCGGCATGGACCTGGCCACGGATTGGCGACCCGGCATCGCCTGCCCCAAAGACTTCTGACCTCGACCACGCGAGGAACGCCTTTCCAGACGTCCGAAGCGACCATGAAACCGTCCCGCGCACGCAGTTGGAATACGCCGCTCCACAAGGGTGAAAGGGCCGGTGTAATTCGGATGATTCCGCCGTGACTCTGCATGAGAATCTCCTGGAGTCCGGTGGCGGAGCAACCGCCGCCGTCGAGAAAGGGCGGGGCAAAGGAGTTGTCGCGGGGAACGGGACGGCAATGAATCACTTCCCAACCACCGTACGGCCACGTATTGAAACGGCGTGCGTGTTCCGCCAACAGAATGCACGCCTGGTCCTTTAGGCCGAGCCGCGCCGCCCAAATAGCATCCATCGACCACCCCCACCACAACGGACACTGCCGATATTCAAAGGTGCGCACACAGCGGTCATAGTCAGGGCTGCCAATGCCGCTCAGCCCAAATGGATAGACGCGATAGAGCGCCGGGTTTTCACAATTGATGCGATTGGGAAAGCCATGCTTGCCGGCGGCGGGCGCGTACGAGTCAACTTCGGGGTCCGTCCGCCCGTCGTCGTACCATCGTCCGAGACTGTTGTCGGGCAGCGCCGTAAGCACTTCCTGACACTTGGCGCGAAGCGCGGCATCTTCCCCGTACTGCTCGGACAAGCGAATAAACTCCGGAAAGACGGCGCGAATGCCATCGAAAGTATCTGCGGGGTCGCGCACCTGCCACCACGTCTCCAGCGCGTTTGCAGGATCGAGGTGGTAGCGCCCATCCTCCTCCTTCTGCAGGAGGTTGGAAATGAATTCGCAGACGCCCCGGACAAAGGGGTACGCCTGCTCACGCAGGTAGCTCTCATCGCCGGAGTAGTGGTAGTACTCCAGATAGTGGTGACTAATCTCCAAGCCGGACGTGAATATCAGGCCAACGTGCGTGGCGAAGTAGGTGAATTTCCCATAGGGTATCTTGCGAACGTCCCGCCGGTACCAATCGCCGTTCTCGGTTTTGCCATCCTCCACAATGTTCACCGTGAGGCTGTGTCCCCAAGGCAAATAGGTCTCGGGAACCCAGATACCAGGGAAGCCAAACGCGTTCTCGGTCTGTTTCTGAAGGTAAGGGACCATGCGTGTGAAGGCGTCCGGCAGGCCGCGCGCCATCTCGAGGCGATTGGCTGCGTACAGGGGCATGAAGTTGAAGCGCACCTCCTGCACCCAATCGGCCACGGGATGACCGTCGCGTTGATCGCCGTCAATGAGAAGACCGCCGCCGCCGTAGTTTGCCGGATACTGTCCGCGGTTGACGCAGCCTAACGTGTAGAGATGCACGTGGTATGCGGCCGTGAGCCATTCGGCTTGCTGGTCGCTGCTGTGCAATCGAACAAATGACTTACTCCAATAATCCCTCCACCAGGCCTGATGCTCGTCGCGAAGTGCACCCATGGGCTTCGCGAGGACCGTCTGAAGTTGCTTTTCAGCCGCCTCCAACGGGTCGGACTTGATTGTGACCGCCGCAGAGATGATGAATGAGTATTCCCCGGGGCGTTGGTCCGGCAGAGACATCGTTGCGGTCTTTTCGTTTATGGCGATTGACTGCGGCAGGAAAGACGGCGTGCCTAGTACGACGCTATTCCCACGACCGAGAACGGGATCACTCTCATCCGTGAAGAAGTCCTGCATGCCCGTTTCAATGCCGCCGGCGCGGCTTGTCGAAACTTCCTTAGCCCAAAGCGTGGCTGGCGTATTGCCGACGCTCATCGTTGCGCGCCATTCAGAGAGCTCAAGTTTGATCGGTCCTAACATCGACTGCGGGTCATAGATGTCCACAATGATGATTCGGTACTCTGGATGTCCCCAGACTTCGATACGAGGCCCGTCTTTTTCATCGCCCAGCGTTGCCACGACCTTTCCGCGGTACAGGTCAAGACGCTGGCGAAAGTATTTCTCGGCCAATTCTTTGCCGCGTGGTCCCAGGTCGAACCTAACGTGCCCCAGGCTGCCTGTAAGGTTGTCGCATTTTGAAAGATGGATATCCAGGTCTCCGTCACAACGCACCATCGCGGAGAAATCGCCACCGCCAACCGGCATGGACTTCCACTTGTTGAACGCCGGACCGGTATAGAGCACGTCATTGCGCGACACGATCTTTTGTGCGTCAAACAGCCATCGGTTGGAAGTGATGTCATAGGAAATCCATGCCGCGTCCGGCGATTCACCCTCCGACACAATTGGCGTTGCCCATGCACCCAGCGTCGAGAATGTGAACACGACGAGGATAATGAATCTCGTGGATAGAGTCGAAGAAAGGTTCATGGCGCCTCCTTTAGCAATGAAACAATATACAGTGCACTCTGCCGCGGAAATAGGGCTACGCTACGATTGGCGGTGACTTCCGGAGACACTAAATAGCCGGCACGTTTTCTCAGACATTCTATACTGCCAGGAACGAAATTAGTGGTCTCGACTTGATGATGAGTGAGCGTTTTGAGCGTGTCGCCCGCGGTTTGCCTGGCGCCGTCTACGAAACTGAAACATCGGACAGCCTATCGACGAATCGCCCGGAGGACATGAGCGCATGGGCGGTGTCCAACTTCCCGACGAACATCGTTCTCTGGAAGAATGAGTACCTTACACGGATTGTCGGTCTGACCGAGGAAGAGGCAATCCTCGAACATATACATCGTCTTTTCTCAAGAGCGGGCTGGGAGGGCGGACTTTCCAGTTCGCCCTCCGCCAGTAAGCAATCGGGGAACCCGCGGGAAGACAGCCGCGCTCGGCAAGCG
>JAIBAQ010000316.1 GCA_019695095.1 Candidatus Hydrogenedentota bacterium | reverse complement strand
CTTCTGAGTCAACATCCGGATACGGATATTGTGCTGATGGATATCATGATGCCGGAAATGGATGGCTACGAAACGACGCGCACCATCCGCGAGATTCAACGATTCAAGAATCTGCCGGTGATTGCTCTAACAGCCCGTGCGATGAAAGGTGATCGGGAGAAATGCCTCGAAGCCGGCGCTTCCGACTACATCGCAAAGCCTGTCGACCTCGATCACTTGTTCAGTGTGCTTCGTGTTTGGGTCACTAACACACAGGTAAACAGAGCGGGTGCCTAAGATGAACACCACGGGAGTTGACCGAGTATCTCGATCGTTCGACCAGAAGGGCGGAAACGAATCCTCTTCCAAGCGGAAGATTCGCCTGTTGCTGGTGGACGACAATCCGGACACATTGGTCTCGCTCGAGGCAACACTGCAGGGGCTTGCCGACGAACTATTAATGGCAGGATCGGGAGCCGAGGCCCTACGACACGTACTCGAGGATGATGATTTCGCAGCGATCCTGCTGGACGTGAAGATGCCGGAGATGGACGGATTTGAAACAGCGGAACTCATCCGCTCCAGGTGGCGTAACCGCCATACGCCGATCCTATTCCTTACGGGCTATCGCAGCGACGCCCAGTTATTTCGGGGCTATGACTTGGGCGCCGTGGATTTTCTGTTCAAGCCGATTGTGCCGGAAATTCTCCGTTCGAAAGTATCGGTGTTCGTAGAACTCGCGCGCAACACGCAGTTGCTACGCGAACAGACCGAGGTGCTCACGAAGGCTGAGCAGAAGTTCCGCTCGCTGCTCGAGGCTGCCCCGGATGCGACCGTCATTACTCACGCCGACGGTGAGATCACGCTGGTCAATTCAAGGACGCTTGAATTGTTCGGGTATGAACGCGGGCGGCTTCTTGGCCATCAGATTACAATTCTGGTGCCGGCCTGGCCGTTCTCGAACGAATTTGCGAGGTCGTCCGCAGCCGTACTGGCTGCCAATCGCGAAACGGCGCAGTTAGTTGGTGTGCGCCGCGACGGAACTACCTTTCCGGTGGAGTTAAGCGTAAGTCCCCTCGAGACGAAAGAGGGGGTTCTGATTACGACGGTGATCCGCGATATTACCGAGAGGCGGGAAGCGGAATCGAAGATCATGAGCCTGAATTCGGAACTGGAGCGCCGCGTCGCCGAAAGAACAGCCGAATTACTTCGATCGAACGAAGCATTGCGCCAGTTTGCCTGGGCTGCCAGCCACGATTTGCAGGAGCCGCTGCGCATGGTAATCAGTTTCAGCCAGATGCTGTCGCGAGAGCAGCCCGACCTCAGTCAACGATCGCGTGAGTTTCTCGGCATAGTACAAAGCGGCGCGCTACGTATGAATGAGTTACTAGCGGCGTTGCGGCAGTATATGCAGGCATCGGAGGCAGGCCAATATGAGCGTCAGGTGGTGGACAGCAACCTCGCATTGTGCAAAGCCATTGCACTGCTGCCGGAAGCGATTCAGCAATCGGGGGCTCGGATGCATTGCGGAGATCTGCCGGCTGTAATGGGAGTGGAGGTACTGCTGATACAGGTATTTCAGAATCTGATTGGAAACGGAATCAAATACCGCCGGGAGGATACGCCAGAAATCGAAATTACGGGTGAGATCAAGGGGAGGGAGTGCATCATCACGGTGAGGGACAACGGAATCGGCGTTGAAGCGCCATATCAGGAACGCATCTTTGGGGTATTCCGGCGTTTGCATCCAAATCGGTACCCCGGCACAGGCATTGGCCTTGCGATCTGCAAGACGGCGGTGGAACGAATGGGTGGCCGGATCTGGGTCGAGTCGCAGCCGGGTGTTGGTTCGTCGTTCAAGTTCTCTCTACCCGCAGCGGGATGACATCACATGGAGCTCGAAATGACACTCAAGAGGATTGTTCTTGTTGAAGATAACCCGCACGATTTGTTTCTGGTCAAGGAAGCACTACGCGCCCGCAGCATAGAAGCGGAGCTGACGTGCTTCAGCGACATACCGGAGGCTTTGTCCGCACTCCGAGACGACAACTTCCCTACCCCGGATGCGGTGTTGCTTGACCTGAATCTGCCGCGAGGCGAAGGGGTCGAAGTATTGGAGACAGTGCGCCACGCGCCGCGAATGGCCGGCGTGCCGGTTGCCGTCCTGACGTCATCAGAATCACCGCGGGACCGTGACCGCGCTTCGCGCCTGGGAATCAGCGCTTACATCATCAAGCCGGTGGAACTGGATGCATTCTTCGAGAACGTAGGCTCAGCTGTTGAACGCTTGCTCTCGCCTAGAGTTGGAGTTGGTAGCAGCGAGGTCCGGGGCAGTTCGAGGTGAGTCCGGTTCCCGACCCGGTCAGGCGTTTCATAGAAGCGGCCATCGATTCGGTACCGGAACTGGAATGCCTACTGCTGCTTTTTCGATTCGAAGATCATAGTTGGACAGCCGTTGAGCTCGCAGACAGGCTATATCTCTCACCTGAAGTGGCTTCGGCCATCGTTGCGGACCTGAAGAGTAAACGGTTGGTCGCAGCCGTCAATGATACCGAGGTTGTCCGCTACCGCTTTAGGCCCGAGACGGCCGAACTACGAGAAACAACAATCCAGTTGGAGCAGGCATATCGCTCGCATTTGATGCTCGTAACTCAGATGATCCACTCTAAAGCGCCCCGAGCTGTACTAGAATTTGCGCGCGCGTTTCGTGTGACGAAGGACAAGAAATGATCCCCGGCATCATCCATATTCTCTGTGCGCTGACCATGGCTGCATGCGCATATCTGCTCTTGCGAGCTTTCGGGCGGAACCATGTACCGCTGCTGCTATGGAGCGGCATCTGTTTCTGTTTTCTGTGTATCTCGAATGCGCTGGTCTTCGTAGACCTTATTCTTGTGCCACACGTCGATCTTCACCCGGTTCGCCTGATGTGCGGCATCGCAGGCATGGGTTCGCTTTTATATGGATTGATTTGGGAGAGCAACTAAGGTATGCGCGTCCTAATAACCTTCCTGCTCGGCGTTCTGAGTGCAACATCTGTGTGTGCGTGCCTATATTTTCTCAAGTTCTGGACAAAAACAAGGGACCGGCTCTTTCTCGCCTTTTCGGTTTTCTTTGGCGCGGAAGCAATCAGCCGATGCGTGGTTGCCTGCCTCGAGAAACCCGGCGAGGGTGTGCCGGCCCTCTATTTTCTACGCTTCGTAACGGCTTCGTTGATCGTACTTTCGATCTGGCGCAAAAACCTCTGACGGTCACTCCACCATCATTGGTTCATACGGCCCCATCGTTACCACCTTACCGGACGCTAACTTGACGGTTGCGGGTTTGCCGTTGAAGTTCAGCATGGCAACCTTGCCGTTCTCCAGAACACTCCAGAAGACGGTATTGGGCTTATCCATCTTAGCCGCCGCTCGCACCCTGGGGTTGACGGATTCCGTACGGGTGATGATATCGCGTACGAATTCCGCGAAATAGCCGGATGGAATCAGGTCGCCGTGCCACACGATGGCGCGTCCCTTGCCGGTGTCGCCCGCTAACCAGCGGTCACAGATCGACGAGTCGCCTTCGACCGTGATCGGGTTGCCCCGCGAGCGCGGTCCAAAGATTACGGTACCGCCGTTACGAACCCATTGGTCGATGCGTTCAAGAACCGGCTTTTCCGTGACAGGTCCCCAGGCAAATACGAGGATTTTGTAGCGCGGGAGTGCTCCGTCGGAAATCATCTGCTCGCTCACATAATCGAAGTCGAAGAGTTCGCGGAATGCACGGGCCACGGTGAAGAAGGTCGAGCCCCAGCGGTAGCGGACCACTTCGTCATCGAGCTTGAGCGCCGTGTCGGAGTAGAAAGCACCCACTTCGATCACGGGCTTGGCGCGCTGGTCGAGTAACTTGCCATGCTTCATCCACGCATCGATTGCCTGATCGTTCGCGGTAAGGTTGCCAAGGTAATAGAACAGGTGGACCGCACCGGTGCTGACCGCGTTGTACAGGCGGGCCATGACGCCGCGCATGCTGCCGAAGCCGCCGGGTTCGTACCCCAGTTGTGCTCCGTAGAACCGCGCGGCAGACGCAGCCATGCGAGTAATCGTGAAATTATCGGGATAATCGTCGCTTTCGTTGGTCAGGCGGATGCCGCCTTTGATGCGCGCCATACTGCGGGCCTGGTAGGAGTAATCGGTCCCGATCTGCACCGGGCCCCAACCGCCGGACGATTGGTGTATCTGCGTGTTCGGCAACGCTTCGCGCGACCAGATAGCCCACTTCTCGCACCAATCGCTCATCGCGCCCATGTACCAATTAGCGAAGTCGATGCGCTGGCGCTTGGTCATGGCGGTTTCGGGGAGGAAGGTCTCGACCTGGTCAAAGGATGTGAATTTCGCCTCCCAGGCTTCGTTCAGCTTGGCGATGTCGCCGTATT
>JAIBAQ010000315.1 GCA_019695095.1 Candidatus Hydrogenedentota bacterium | reverse complement strand
CTTGTGGAAGTGGGATACATCGTTGGGTTCCCGCACGATACGAAGGAGTCGGTACGACGGGATTTGGCGTCGTTGCGGGACGAAATCAAGGTAGATGAGGCGGCGTTTTTCATGCTGACGCCGTTGCCGGGGTCGCGTGACCACAAGCGCATGGTGGAGGCCCTGATACCGATTGATGCCGATTTGAACAATCTCGACAGCTTTCACGAGACCTTCCGTCATCCGAACATGGCTCCGGGTGATTGGCGTGCCTTGTATGAGGAGGCGTGGGATACGTTCTACAGCAAGGAGCACATCGTCAACGTGCTCTTGAGAACGGAAACACCGGATTCGTATTGGCGGATGTTCTGGCTGGCGGTGTGGAATCGCTATGCGAAGTCGATGGGCACGCATCCGATGGTGACGGGATTACTGCGGTTAAAGGGCCGAAAAGAGCGCAGACCGTTGTTCGAACGCGAAGGCGTGGTTGCCTACGCGCGACGGCGCGCGCGCGAGTTGTTCGGCGTCGGCAAGTTGATCGGGTCGCTGTTTTTCGAGTTCGAGGAAATCTGGATGTTGACGCGGAAGAAAGAAGACCCGCGTTGGGCTACGTTGGCGGAGCTTCGAGCCAAATGGGCGGTGGTGCAGCGGCGTGTCGCGGAGAGCGACGTGAAAGGCCGGTGCGACGAGGCGACGCAGGAATTGCGACGGTTGTTGGAGAGCGCTTCGCGACGGCTTCACGAGTTGGGAGCGGGTGGAGCGCATTTGAGCCATCGGGTGCGCCGCAAGCTTCAGCAGAAGGCGGCGGAAGTGGATGAGCGGTTGCGGAGTCTGGATGTTCAGGTACCTTCTTGGCGTCGTGTCGTGCAGACGGAGCAGTACATTCGCGACGGGTTGTTGGCGGGCTATGAGGACCTTGCGATCCGGTATGTGGCGCGCCGGCGCCAATTCGACGCGTATCGGCGCGACCTATTTCAGCGCCTGAAGACGGGGCGTGTGTTGACGTTGAATATCGCGTTGTTGCCGAGGGTGATGGTGTTTGAGGTAGTCATGGCCGTGCGGTTTGGGATGGCGTTTTACACGAAGATTGGGTGAGGGATGGGAGATTTGAAATCTCGTAGCACTTTAGCCGTTTGCCCCCAAACATCGCGGCAAACGGCTAAAGTGTCACCAATATAAGAATTCTCGCGCAGAGGCGCAGAGATGCAGAGGCGCAGAGATGCTTCTCTTGCCGCAAGTATCGAATAAGACGTGAGTTCTCCCACTTCAGTCTATAGTGAATACGGTCCCAGACCGCAGTCTCCCTGCGCCTCCGCGTCTCTGCGGGAGAATCTCTTACCCTTCAAGCCCATTCACCACCCGCACAATTCCACCCTTCATCAACTCTTCACCGGAGTCGAGGAAATGTCCAAGGTCCGAAACTTGAAATTTGAAGCAAGAACTCAGGTGTCAAGTATCAGGTCATGAGACCCGGATTGAAGATTCCAGGATGCCGGTTTCGCGTTACGATCCCGAAATCGCAGATGTAGGACTCACCAGCAACTTGTAGTTGCGCCTGTAGGGTTGTTAACGCGAGATCATGACTTCGTTGCCGAGAGGCGCGGGTGTTTCGCCAACCAGTGTATCGTCGATGTTTGAGAAGAGTTGCGAGATGTTGGTGAACTGTGAACCGCCGTAGCCGCCTCCGCCAAACCCGCCTCCACCAAAGCCGCCGCCTCCGAGCCCCATGCTGCCACCAGGGCCGCCATTGTTGCTGACGAGAATCTTGGGCATGGTGTCGCCGCCGTTACCCAATGCGATGGCACGGGTGCGCAGGGCACCCGGATTACCCATGTTGCCGCGCAAACGGGAAGGCGCGGGAGCGGGCGAATAGTATGAGCGGGGGCTGTTAATGCGCTTGGTGGATGCGTCTGCCGTTATCCGAACCGGTTCGGGTCGCTCGTTCAACGGCTCAACAGCTTTTCGGGTCTCAATGGAAGGCTCGGGAAGTCCGATGGTTTCGGTGTCGGATTCACCTCGCATGGCGAATTCCCATTTCCTCTGAAGGGCCGCACGTTCGACGGGCGTGGAACTCAATTGGACATCGCCATCGGAAACCGCTTTCTTGTCCACGCTGAATACCGAGCCGTCGGCGGGGTCTTGGACATAGTACCGTGTTTCGCTTTGACGCACGATCACGTTCTCGTGTTTCTTGCCGTTGACGGTGATCGTGTCGGCGGATGCGTGTGATACGGTGAGGCATACCGTGAGCATGAACAACGCATACAACTTCGTTGTCGGCATGATTGTTCTCCTAGCCTTGTGCCGCGCGTGGTGCGGCGTGCTGCAACTACCTTCATTGTATCACCTATTCCCTTAAGCGCCACTCATTGTCTGATTTCGCATTTCGATAGAGCTTCTGGCTTGCGTGTGCCTTCGGGCACTTCGTATTCTTGGAGTGAGACGTACGATTGGTACGACCTTGGTAGAGTGGTACCTTCAGAGGGGGCACATTATGCGCATCGTGTCAGGGTTCTTGGTATTCGCACTTGTTGCAGGTGTCGCGATTGCGGCGGACAGTGACAAGATGCACCGGCTGGACGCGTCAAAGGTCAAGGTGGGCGGAGAAATCGGACGCCGTGTCGACGTGACGCTTAACAACAATCTGATGGTCGTGGACCTAGACGGGCAGTTCCTGGCTCCATTCAAGGAGAAGAAGGCCACGGGCGGATATATTGGGCTGGGGAAGACCATCGACGCGCTGGCGCATTATGCGGTGTACTCCGGCGATCCGCGCGTGATGGAGAAAAAGAAGCAGATTGTCAGCGAATTGATTGCGTCCCAGGAACCGGACGGATACATCGGGTACTTCAAGCCGGAGCAGCGAGTCTTTGCGCTGTGGGACATTCATGAAATGTCGTACATCATTTGGGGTCTTGTGTCGGACTATGAGCTTTGTGGCGAGAAAGCATCGCTTGATGCCGCGCGCAAGGCGGCCGATTACATCATCGCGCGGTGGGAGGCGGAGCCGGATCGAATTCCTGGAAACGGCGAGATTACGACGTACATGGCGGTGACGTGCAGCGAGCCAGCTATGTTGAGATTGTATGGGATTACGGGTGACTCGAAATACCTGGAGTATTGCACGAAGTTCCGCAAGCTGCCGGAGTGGGACGGACCCATTGTAGAAGGGCGCTGGGGGCAAATCGCGGGTCATGCATATGCGTATATGAGCAGGGCGATGGCCCAATTGACGCTGTATCGCATGCAACCCAGCGAGAGTCTGCTGGCACCGTCGCGCAAGGCAATGGATTTCATGACTAAACAAGACGGGCTGACGATTATCGGCACGTGCGGCCAGCACGAGTGCTGGCACAATACCCAGGAAGGGGCGGCAAACCTCGGCGAAACCTGCGCCACCGCATATTTGCTGCGGTTCTGGGAAGACTTGATGTGCATGAACGACGACCCCCGCTATGGCGATCTGATGGAGCGGGCCGTCTACAACGCATTGTTCGCGGCGCAGTCGCCCGATGGCCGAAAGATCCGATACTACTCGCCTTTTGAAGGGCCCCGCGAGTATTTCAAGGAAGACACGTACTGTTGTCCGTGCAACTACCGGCGAATCCTCGCCGAGTTGCCCCAGCTCATCTACTTCCAGCGGAATGACGGCGTGCTGGTGAATCTTTATACGCCGTCCGAAGCGGAGTGCCCGTTGCCTGGCGGTGATTCGGTGAAGTTGAAGCAGGAGACCGCATACCCTGCCAGCGACACGGTCACAATTCACGTCGATCCGGGCGCGCCGAAGACGTTTGCCGTGGCGCTGCGCATTCCACACTGGTGCAAGGAAGCCGAAGTCAAGGTGAATGGCGAGAAGATCGCGCCGAGCGGGAAATCGTCCGTTTCCATCGCACGGGAGTGGCGTCCTGGCGACCGCATCGAACTGCGGTTTCCGATGGGGCCGAGATTGGTCAAAGGACGCGTGGCGCAGGCAGGCCGTGTGGCCGTGATGGTGGGGCCGCAAGTGTTCACCGTGAGCCGGAAGGCCAATCCCGAGTTGGAGAAGGAAAACCTCCGTCTCATTACCATCGATCCGAAAACGCTGACGGGACCGTTCCCTGACGAATCAGTGCGCCCGGGCGGATTGGCGTGCAAGGTGAAGGCGTGGCGCACGACCGAGTGGTATCCGTTTGGAGAGCACACATTTGAAGTGACGCTGACGGAGTTTCCCGACCCGAACGGGGAGGAAACGTATCTCCACGTTCCCAACCCCAACGACGAGTCTTTCGTCGATGACGAACTGGTTGGCAGCGGTGCTGAATACGTCTATTGATAGGACGGGGGCTTGATCGGGACACTTGGGTTGGGTCATTTTCTAGGGGTCTTAAGCCCGAGTAGTATCCGTTTGAACCTCAAAGGAGCCTAGGGTTGAGCGCATTTCGGCAAGCCATTAAGGACATTATCACCAATGTCGAGACGGTGGTACTCGACAAA